>JAHJQU010000338.1 GCA_018819005.1 Pseudomonadota bacterium
TAGTTGTGCTAACCGAAAATTGATCAGACGAAGGGGGTAGTGATAACCGAAAATTGACCACCCGGAGCCGTTATCTTCCTGCTAAAGTGGTTTGGGATTTACCGACCATTTATAGAGGAGGAGAAGGAGTGCTCAAGATGGATCAGTATGAGATGATAAGAACGGGTTGTCGGGTGTATGGTCAAAATATTAGTGAGATGGCCAGGATGACAGGTCATTCACGCAACACGATCAAGAAGGCGATACGTGGTGAGCCATGGGGTTACAAGGAGAGGTCGCATCAGCCGTTTCCTGTACTTGACAAGTACCTGCCGGTTATTGACGGCTGGCTTACGGGTGACAAAGACAATCCGAAGAAGCAGCGCCATACGGCGCGTCGTGTATACAATCGTTTGGTGGAAGAGCATGGGTATAAAGGAAGTGAGCCCACTGTTCGTCGCTATGTTCGGTTTGTGAAGATGGCTTTGGGGATTGATACGCCCTGCGCCTTTATTCCGTGCGATCCGGAGGTGGGGCATGAAGGGGAAGTGGATTGGGGTACGGCGACGGCGATCCTGGCCGGGGAGGAGATCCGGCTGAAGTTTTTCTGCATGCGGAGCAAGTATTCCGGCAAGCACTTTGTACGCTTTTATTTTTGTGAGCGGCAGCAGGCTTTTTTTGATGCGCACATCCATGCGTTTTCCTTTTTTGGCGGAATCTTTCCGATCCTGATCTACGATAACCTGACGACTGCGGTACATAAGGTGTTACGCGGGAGAGATCGTATAGAGAATGAGGGATTTGGCAAGTTCAAGGTATACTACAGTTTTGATGCCCGTTTCTGCAATCCCGACAGTGGTCACGAAAAGGGTGGCGTTGAGGGTCTGGTCGGTTTTGCAAGGCGCAATTACATGGTTCCTGTTCCGGAGGCCGCCAATCTGGAAGAGCTCAACGAGAAGGTTCTTCGGCATTGCGTTTCTTATGGGAATCACAAGATGGCCGGGCGGGATAGGACAGTGAATGAATTGTGTGAGGAAGAGAAGGCGCATCTTCTTTCCCTTCCCGAAGCTGCTTTCAGCAACGTACAGACATCCGGCGGCCGGGCCGACAAGTATGCCACGGTCATTGTGGATAAAAACCGGTATTCCGTTCCGAGCCGTTATGCGGGGTTTCGAGTGAGGGTGTTGCACCATGCGGATCGGGTGGAGATTTTCATTGGCGCCAAGAGGGTGGCTACGCATGAGCGGTCGTACGGCAACAATAAATGGATTCTCGACCCGGATCATTATCTGGAACTACTTGAGCAGCGCCCTATGGCTTTCAACAGCGCAAGACCCATTCGGCAATGGCGAAAGAGCTGGCCACAGGCACTCAATACGCTGCTGGAGAGATTTTGTCGTGCTCAGGGGGAGACAAAAGGCATCAAAGATTTCATTGCCGTTTTGATGTTCTACAGGGATTATATGGCTGGCGAGATTGAAGCCGCCGTTGAGCTGGCCATAGAGAATAACATCAGCACCAGCGATGGGGTGCGTCACCTTCTTACTTACACCGGCAGTGCCGAAGCGACCATCGCCCCCTTGGCTTCTTGGCCGAGCCTGCCACCTCCCGACATAGCGGTTTACGGGCAATTAGGAGGTGTGCAATGAAAACCGGGGCATTGATCGAGTTGCAGGCAAATCTCAAGGCGCTGAATCTCTCCAGCATGGCCCGCAATTTGGATGGTTCTCTGCGACAGGCGAGAGAGAGTGGAATCGGTTATGATGAGTTTCTCATTGAGATGACCACCGCCGAGCTACGGGCCAGGGCGGAAAACAGCCTCAATCGCCGGATCAGAGAGGCAAAGTTCCCTCTTTTGAAACCCATGGAGACCTTCGATCTGGCGGCTGTGCCGGAATTGGACATTCGGCTTTTTCGGGATCTTGCGGGAGGCGAGTATATTCAGGAGCATAGGAACATCATTTTTCTTGGACGAAGCGGCACAGGCAAGACCCATATGGCCACCGCCCTGGGAATCGAGGCCTGTAAGAATAAATTTCGGACCCGCTTTACCAGCTGCTACGGTCTGGTCAATGAACTGATCGAAGCAAGACAAGAGAGGGCTTTGCAACGTCTTGTCCAAAGGTACGTCCGATACGATTTGCTTATCCTGGACGAACTCGGATATATCCCCTTTTCCAAGGAAGGATCGGAACTGCTTTTTCAGGTCCTGGCGGAAAGACATGAGAAAGGGGCGGTGATGATCACCACCAATCTGGGCTTCGCTGACTGGACCAAGGTGTTTGGCGATCCTGTCATGACCGCCGCTTTGCTGGATCGACTGACCCACAAAGCCCATATTGTCAACTGCAACTGGGAGAGCTACCGGCTCAAACAAAGCCTTAAGGAAAAAGGAAAAACAAGGAAGGGCAACCCATGCAACTAACGGTTTATAATCCACAAAAAGGTCGACTGGAAACGATTGACGCAGAGTTCACGAAAGACAACACAACCTGGTTTGGCAACTGCATAAGCACCCGCGATGTCTCTATGATCACGGATATTGACGGGAACATCCTGATCCGTGAATTCGATTACTCGTATCCATTCATGATTTATGGCATGTCGAGATCCGATATTGATTTCGACCAGAGAAAAGCAAAACAGCTCAGACTCCGGTACGAATAAAACCGGTCAAGAGGATCTGCGAAAACAGCGGCATGAGAAACGGAAGGAACCATAGTAGGACGACCGAAGTTTCTCATGCCCTTCCCGATAACGAAGAGGTGAGATGATTAACCCTCGTCATCTCGAACTTTAAACATCGCTCAGGGGTGGTCAAAATTCGGTTATCACAGATGGTCAATTTTCGGTTGACATTCCCACTTTTCTTTGGCATAGTAGAAAGACCATATTTCATCACACTGAATGCGCTTGCACTTAAGACCACGTAAATTCCTATCTTGGTATTCAGCGCAAGCCTTGCCTACATCAACAAGCAATTTCGTAACCGTATTGATAGAGCAACCGCTTAAACGGGAAGCAGCTCTCATGCTCATGCCTTCCACTAATAAGCCGATGATTTGTACTCTCTTTTCGATACTTAGTTTGTTCATTTTTTATTCCCCATGAAAAAGGTTTTTTGCTTTTCATGGTTTCAATATAGCACTTATTCTTGACCTGTCAAGCATAAAATGCAGTTTAATGAAAGTATTTTTACCTTTTTATATAAGAAGATGATAAGAATGTAATTAATAATTTATATTAAAAGGAATAAGAATATAATAAATTTATTATATTCAGTCAAGAAATTTCACTTGCATTTATAACTTTTTTATTATATTTATATGGATGAGTGGAGCTTTAAAATTTATGGTACCAATGAAAGCGATGTGGATGCTTGGATAGAGGGGTTATCTCCTAAGGCTATGGCAAGAATGGATGTTATAATAAACCATCTAAGAGTAACAAGGGTTTGGGGTAGGCCCTATATTGCAGCTCTAAAAATTCATTCTGGAATATACGAAATAATATTTACCGTACAAAACATACAATATCGACCATTAGGCTGTTATGGGCCTAACGATAAAGAGTTTACTATTTTAACTGGAGCTACTGAAAAAGGAAATAAATTTAATCCACTAAATGCTCCTTTAAAAGCCGAAAAAAGACGAAAAGATATTTTTCAAGGGCGGGAGGGGGTTCATGACCACAATCCATGATCGCAAAATAAAATTAACAGGGAAATTAAAAAATATTGAGTACAGAAACGCCTTTGTTTCTTCGAGCGTTGATGTGGGCGTTGCCTTTCAAATTAGAGAGTTAAGAAAAAAACAAGGTTATACCCAAAAAAAATTAGCTTTTGCGGCTAATATGAAACAAGAAAGAATATCAGCCCTTGAAAATCCTAGCAATGCGCCCAATATTACAACACTTAAAAAACTGGCTAACGCTTTGGATGTAGGTTTGGTTGTCAGGTTTGTTCCAATAGGGGAATTGGTTGAATGGCATCTGAAACTTTCTACTGAATCATTGAAAGTTCCAAAATTTAATGAAGATCCTTATATTATTAAGGAAGTAGAAGAAGAAAACACCATAACAGATGCTAAACAATATAAACAAAATATTCTGCCAGCTACATCAGATAGAGTGGTAAATTTTGATGATTATAAAGTACGAGATGATTCTTTAGTTCCTGATAGCACAATAATGAGAAAAGCATTAATCGTATTATAACACCTATAAATAAGGAAAATTTATGACTACACATAAAAGCAAAAAAAAGAAAACAGCAGCAAAAACCCCGGGAGTGCCGATTCCAATAAAATGGAACATTTCCGATGATATAATTACCAGATATGCAAGTAATATGGTCGTTCAGCTATTGGAAAATGAAATTTTTAAAGTTTCTTTTTTTGAAATAAATCCAGATATTACATTTGATATAGAAGGGAAATTCCCCGAAGCAGTTCAAGCTAATTGTGTGGCTAGTGTAATTATATCACCAAATAAACTTCCTGGTTTTATAAAAGTATTACAAATGCAATTAGACATGTATAAAGAAATAAAATCTAGTTCTGATTTAAAGACTTCTTCCAACGAGTCTTAGCAGCTTTTTGAGCTATCTCTTTACGACGTTCAGGCGTGAGCTTATTTGCCCTTGCCCTGCCCCCCTTCAAACCTCCAAGCCGCCCAAGGGCAACGGCGGCGGGATTTCTTTTATCCTCTGGTTTTGGCTTTTCTTCCTCAGTAGCCTCTGCTATAATAGCGGCGGCAAGTTCATTTAGATCGGGGTGTTTTTTTCTTGTAGTTTTCATGCTCAGAAGATAACATGAGCGCTCAAGCATTGCAAGAGGAAATTATTTCAAACTGAGACACTACCATAATACGACCGTCCTGTTTATCACCTTTTACCCGGATGCGGTAAACATCATACTCTTTGTAATATTTAATATTGCTGCCGTCTACATCAAAACCTCTGCGGGCAAGGTAATCCAATTTTTTTAAAACTTGGTTAGTCTTTTGCCCCTCACTATCTTCTCTATCAAATGACTGGATAAAATTTGCAACCTCATCAGAACCGTACAAATCTTTTTTGTATAATATATTTTTTTTTCGTATTAAAAAAGGTTTGACTATTATTTTATTCATTATTTAACTTATAAGAGGTAATTTCAAAAGTCTCGAATTGAGCGAATTATTTTTAAAAAAACAGCCTTAATACTAAATAACATATTGATTTAAAAAAGAAAGTGCTCTATTATCTTCTCAGATTTACCAAACCAAGAAAGGACGATAATATGA
>JAHJQU010000339.1 GCA_018819005.1 Pseudomonadota bacterium
TCATATTATCGTCCTTTCTTGGTTTGGGAAATCTAAGAAGATAATAGAGCACTTTCTTTTTTAAATCAATATGTTATTTAGTATTAAGGCTGTTTTTTAAGAATAATTCGCTCAATTCGAGACTTTTGAAATTACCTCAACTACTTACAATTTCCTATCCACTTTCCAGACATGTTGCTGGTCATTTTGCCTTCACCTCCACCCTGATTAGGAAAGGTCATGTTCATAACCCCTTCATATGTGTTCCCTTTATAAATTATTTTGCCTGTGCCTTTCATTGTCCCCTCTTTACTTTTGCATTTTATTGACCAGGATACAGTATTTCCGCTTACATTGACTGACATCTTCTCACATTCCTGACCCGGTTCTTCTTTTTTTGGTACAAAGTCGCTTTTGGTAAGACACTGCGTGTATTTTGCCGGAGGCATCGCCACAGACATTCCAGGCATTTCCATTTTTGAAGACATGGTTATCTCCCACAAGCCTTCTTTCATGTCTGGTGCTGCTGCTGCCAAAGACACCCACATGAACAATAACGCAACCATTGAAAAAACAATAACCTTCTTGTTCATTTATTTCTCCTTGTAAATAGTTGTTTGAATCAAAACTCCGATACTTTTTTAATCCTTTGGCCGCAAAGCCTGTTGAGGAACATGTCTTTCATAGAATATGCTTTACCCTCCCTACTTCCCCGCTTTCCAGACGCACTTTGATTCCATGAGGATGAATGGGAGAGTTAGTTAAAATTTCCTTCACAATTCCTTCGGTCAATTTCCCTGTATGCTGATCCTTCTTCTGCACTATAGAAGCTCTGATTCCGGGTTTTATAAAGGACCTGATTTTTCCATCCATAACATATTCTCCTGTCAAATATAGATGGACAAGTAAAAAGTCCATCAACAGGTCGATAGAACAAGTTTATCAAATATCTATAACTCGTTTAATTGGTAAAAATTATCATTTTATTCATCAGTTGTCCAGATAATGATTAAAATGTGGGGCGTGGTACGGGAAAAATTGGCTACTCCTACTTATATTCTTATGATTTGATTGAAAGTAAATACAATGCTGAGGAGATAATTTCTATACATACAATAATATTCTAAAATATTTTAATAATTTATGTTGACATCAATAGATGCCCCATGTATATTGCAACAAATCAGTAAAGATTTGCAAAGTATTGCAAATCGGTTTCGAGCAGAAGGATTGTTCCATGTTGTCAAAGTGACGACCTGAAGTCAGAGACCTTGATGGTATCTTATGAAAGGAGGAAAACACTATGGCAAATGGAACTGTAAAATGGTTTAATGACAGCAAGGGTTTCGGCTTCATTGAGCAGGAAAATGGCAAGGATGTGTTCGTTCATCATTCAGCTATTAATTCAACCGGATTTAAATCGCTTTCTGAAGGTGACCGCGTAACATTCGATGTAGTCGATGGCCCCAAAGGCCCCGGCGCAGCTAATGTAACAAAAGTCTAATTAAACGATTATAGATTAACAATTAAAGGCATTCATGCAACAGGCATGAATGCCTTTCTTGTTTGAAGATTCCCCGCTGCAAGCAAAGGTCAGCCTGAGGCTGATTCTACCGTATGCCGGACAAGTCCCTTGTTATTAACCCAGCAGCAGTGACTGCTTTTTACCTGAACAACTCAATAGCTTTCTGCAGTTTTAATATAATGCAATGCTTCCTCTATTCGCCCTCTTTTTCGGCAGCCATCGGAATAAACACGGCATTTTTCTTTTAAAACTTTTATCGCAAGTTTTTGCTGATCTTCAGATAAGAGGCTTTTTTCAATAAGCTTTATAATTGACTGAATTCTGTATTTATCAAGGGAATGCATTCCGGATAGCTGGTCTTTATGCCCGCCCCTTTTTACAATCAGAGGCGTATCAATAAGATATATCGGATGCCGGCAGTTTATCCTGAGCCACATGTCATAATCTTCACAGGCAGGAAGCGTTTCATCGAAAAGACCGACAATATCTAAAAGGCTCCTTTTCACCATAACCGCAGACGGGCTTACCATGCAAAGTTCAAGTGATTTTTCGAAACAGAATCCCGATATCTTTTTATGCCTTTTCCCCGGATTAACCCGCTTTCCGTTTTTCAGCCATATTTCTTCCGTCTGGCATATAAGTGCGCCGGGATTATTTTCAAAAAATGCAAGTTGGGTTGATAATTTTCCCGGAAGCCACAGATCGTCTGAATCAAGAAAAGCAATATAATTTCCGGATGACGAGGTAATACCTTTATTCCTTGCAGAGCTAACGCCTTTATTTTTCTGCCTTATAATCTTTATTCTGTTCCCGTAAGAAGCCAGGATGTCCGAAGTATTATCCTCAGAGCCGTCATCTACCACGATCAGTTCAAAATCGTAAAATTCCTGGGAAAGAACTGAATCCACAGCCTCTTTTAGTATCCATCCCCTATTATATGCAGGGATGATTACGCTGACTATAGTTTTATTTTTACTCATATTATTAAAACTTTGGTCTCTGGTTTCTGGTTGCTGATCCGTACTTCGTGGTTCGTTGATCGTGGTTCGTCGCTCGTTGTTCGATTCATGATCCATGATTCATGATTTCTATAATAACAAAGGATAAAATGCAATCCGTAGCGGCAGAAAACGAATTTTTTGATATGATCAAAAAATGTTGCCACATTGATATTGTTTTGATACAAGTCCGATAGTTAAATTGTGGCTATATTGTAGAAGACGGCTTCATAAAAAGCCACTCTGCTGTGTTGCGCTTCATTCCTCAAGATTCGTGCGTCTTGCATAATGAGCTTTTTACTTTGCCGTCGGAAGTATGACTTTTTACGAGAGCATCATAGAATAATATAGTATTAAAAAAACATAAAAGTGAGGATAAATGGATATAGTGAGAGAAAAAATTGATTTTGACGTGCTTTTTGTGGGAGGGGGCCCGGCAAGCCTGGCCGGAGCTATCAGGCTTATGCAGCTTGCAAAGGAAAAAAATATCAACCTTGAAATTGCCCTTATTGAAAAAGGATCAGAAATAGGCGCTCATGCCTTAAGCGGAGCCGTTTTAAACCCGATCGCCTTAAGAGAGCTGATCCCCGGTTATTCTGAAAAAGGATGTCCCATCGAAACGGTCGTAAGGGGAGATGAATTCATATACCTTACAAAAAACTCTTTTTTCCGTGTCCCCATAATACCCAGATATATGCATAATAAAGGTTTTTTTGTAATCAGCCTTTCCAAATTTACTAAATGGCTCGGTGAAATTGCCCTGGAAATGGGCGTAAACATATTTCCGGGGTTTGCCGGAAAAGAAGTATTGTACGCCGCCAACAATAAGTCTGTTGAAGGCATCCGCACAGGAGATAAAGGCCTTGGGAAAGACGGCACTCCGAAAAGCAACTTTGAGCCAGGAATAGATCTCATGGCAAAAGTTACAGTCTTCGGAGAAGGTGCAAGAGGAAGCCTTGTGCAGGATATTGCAAAAAAGCTCGACATCTTTTCTGACAAAATGCCCCAGGTCTTTGAAATTGGGATCAAGGAAGTAATACAGCTTCCTGAAAATAATTATTTTTCTTCAAGCAAAGGGAACGACATCCATACCCTCGGGTATCCACTTGACTTTGACACACCAGGCGGCGGATTCATATATGAGATGAAGGATAACAAGGTGGCTATCGGTTTCCTTGCGGGACTTTGCTATGAAGATCCCATGTTCGACATATATGACGAATTCATCAGGTTTAAAAGCCATCCCTTTGTAGCCGGAATAATAAAAGATGGGAAAGTTCTGCAGCAGGGAGCTCGCACAGTCTCAACCGGCGGATATTATACAATGCCCAAGCTGTTTGTGAACGGCGCCCTTTTTGCGGGAGGCTGCGCAGCCATTCAGAACACACCGGCCTTGAAAGGAATACACGCTTCAATGAAATCCGGCATGCTGGCCGCTGAGGCAATTATGAGCGCATTTGAGGAAAACAGCTTCAACGCAGAGACATTGAGCATGTACAAGACTCTTTTTGAAAAAAGCTGGCTTAATGAAGAAATGCTTGAAGGGAGAAATTTTGCCCAGGCACTTGCCAAAAAGGGCATTACCAAATTCGTCCATCTCGGTGCCCAGTATTTCACAAAAGGCCGGGGCATAAAAGACGGACTATCCACGGAAGATGACTGTACTACCCTTAAGCATATAAAAGAATCAGGTCAAACTGATGCCGAAACAAAAAAGAAAGTCTTTGACGGAACATTGTATGTTGATAAGCTGACGGGTGTCTATCTCTCAAAGACAATGCACAGGGAAGACCAGCCCTGCCACATAATAGTCCATGATACCAATATATGTGTCAATGAATGTTATGAAAAATACCGGTCTCCTTGCACAAGGTTCTGCCCCGGAAATGTTTATGAAATAGAAACTGACGAAAAAACTATGAAACGACGGCTCAAGGTGAATTTTTCAAACTGCCTCCACTGCAAGACATGCGATATAAAAGACCCGTACAGGAATATAAAGTGGACATGCCCGGAAGGCGGGGAGGGGCCGGGATATACAGTAGTATAATCAGTGCGGGCGCATTCGCCATTTAGTTTCCATCCGGAAATGGCCCTTTTGTGCGATCTCGGCGTCAATCTGCGTGATTCCTTGTGCGACGTACCATGCATACGTCTCCGCGCAATCCCCTGATTTCCTTGAGCTTGCCCAAAATTGCCTATTTCCGAATTGGA
>JAHJQU010000048.1 GCA_018819005.1 Pseudomonadota bacterium
GACATGCACCCGGCAACGAATATAAAGAGAGACCCTTATGGATCTCAATTCAGTTAAAAGAGTCGGTATCGCAGCTGCATATAAAGGAGCGGAGATACTTAGAGCCAACTTCGGGAAGAAGTGTAAAGTCCAAAAAAAGGGAGCTAAGGACCTGCTTACAGAATCGGATACCGAGTCTGAAAGGTTAATAATCGATACAATCAGGAAGGCATTTCCATCACACGGAATACTTGCCGAAGAGAGCGGAAGTGCTAACAATGGCGCTGAATGCATATGGATTATCGATCCTCTTGATGGAACCACGAACTTTGCCCATAATCTTGGTTTGTTTGCGGTTTCAATAGCCTTTTCCATAAAGGGTGATATAGCAGCAGGTATAGTATTAAATCCCATAACTGGGGAACTGTTTACCGCAGTCAAAGGGGAAGGCGCAGAATTAAACGGCAAACCAATATATGTTTCAGAAACGACATCCCTTTCCGAGAGCCTGCTTGTGACAGGATTCCCTTACAATGTAAAAGATATAAACCCTTACAGGCTCGTTTTTTCAACTGCCTGAATGCATCCCAGGGTATCAGAAGGCTCGGTTCAGCAGCCCTGGACCTCTGTTATGTTGCATCAGGACGCTTTGAAGGTTTCTGGGAAGAAAATCTGAAGCCATGGGATACGGCTGCAGGCCTTATCATTGCAAGTGAAGCAGGAGGAAAAATATCCGATTTTTCCGGAAACCAGTATGATATATACAAAAATGAAATTCTGGCAACGAACGGCAAAATCCATAAGGAAATGCTCGGGTTGCTTGAACCGAAACAGCGAGCGCAATCCCCGTAGCTTACCACGGGGTCAGCGAGCGAATTATAAATAGACGATATTCCCTGCGGTCGAAGATTCCCTGCATGATTGATGCGGGGATCTTCAAATAAAAGGATAGAAAATGAATAAAATCTTAAAAGAACAGGATAATCTTGGTAATCATGTAGGATGTTTTGGAAATTTTTCAATCAACGATACGATTTGCAAAAAATTTTGTGCATTAAACTTAAGATGCTATATAGAAAAAGATCAGAATTCCAAGATCGAAATTATTGAAGAAATTATATTCGGTGAAAATACATTTAAAGGCAAGCTGCAATAAAAGGCACCGGCGCTACACAAATATCTTTCCGGGATTTAATATCCCTTTCGGATCAAAGAGCCTTTTTAACTTTTTCATAAGCTCTATTTCATCCTTGCCGATCTCTTTGGGCATGTATGGCGCCTTTGTGATGCCTATTCCGTGTTCACCCGAAATAGTCCCTCCAAGCTCAACCGTGTAATCGAACAGCTCCTCAACTGCTGCCAATGCCTTTTTCACTTCTTCTTTGTTTTTTTTGTCGAGCATTATATTGAAATGTATGTTGCCGTCACCGGCATGCCCGAAACTGACTATTGCAAGGCCCGTCTTGTTTTTCATCTCTTCAATTCTTCTTACCATATCCGGTATTCTGCTCCTCGGGACCACAATGTCTTCGTTAATCTTGTCGGGAGCATACGTAAAAAGTGCGGGTGATATGGCCTTGCGTGCTTTCCATATTACAGCAGCTTCTTCTTTTGTTTTTGCTATGGCAACCTCTCTTGCTCCGAGGTTTATGCAAAGCTCCGCAAGACGATTTATTGCAGATTCGGCCTCTTCAGCCCTCCCATCGACCTCTATTAACAGCAACGCTCCGGCATCAACAGGAAGGCCTATTTTAAGATAATTCTCAACACAAATTATTGAAGCCCTGTCCATGAATTCTATGGTTCTCGGAACAATTCCTCTTCTTATTATTTCAGAAACAGTTTCAGCCGCCTTCCCGACTTCATGGAAAACCGCAGTCATTGTTCTGACTGCTTCAGGAAGAGATATAAGCTTCAGCGTCATCTCCGTAATTATTCCGAGAGTACCTTCCGAACCTATTAACAGACGCGTCAGATCATATCCGACAACCCCTTTCGCGGTTTTTACACCGGTTTCAATTATTTCACCGGTTGGGAGAACTGCCTTGAGGCCAAGCACATAATCCCTTGTTACTCCGTATTTTACCGCTCTTGGCCCTCCTGCGCATTCGGCAATATTTCCGCCAAGGGTTGAAAACTCAGCACTTGATGGATCAGGAGGATAGAAAAGGCTTAGTTTCTCGACTTCCCGGTGAAAGTGGGCGGTAATAACTCCGGGTTCCGCAACGGCTATAAGATTGTCCGTATCAATCTCAATTATACGGTTTAACCGGGTCATTACAAGCACTGCTCCGCCCATAACGGCAACAGATCCGCCCGTCATTCCCGAACCTGAACCACGGGGTATAACGAAAAATTCTTCGGAATTGGCAAGCTTTATTATTTTCGAAATCTCACCGGCATCTTTCGGGAATACAACGGCATCAGGCAAATACCGATTTGCAGTTGCATCATAGGCATAGCAGGCAAGATCTTCTTTTTTCCTGCTACAGTACCGGACACCGACTATACTCCGGATCTTTTCAAATGTAGAATTATTGAGGGTCATTTACAATATAATATCATGTTTTAAAGGTTTTTTTAAGGTAAAAGGGGGGGCTTAAAACTTGCCTGATTCAAGTTTCTGGGAAAAATAATCAACCTGCTTCCTTAAGGAACTGTTCTCTTTAATACCCCTCTCAACAACACCTATGGAATGAAGGGCTGTGGCATGATATCTGTTGAAACTTTTTCCGATTGTCTGCAGCGGCGAATCAGTGTACCGGCGGGACAGATAAATCGCAATCTGTCTCGGATGTGTAAATGTCTGCTTTCGGGAATTTGAAACAATATCTGCTAAAGCAATGTTGAAATGCTTGCAGACTAGTTTCTTTATAACATCGATTGTGATATTTTTTTTATGCAAAACGATATTTTTTACCACGCCTTCAGCAAGATCAAGATCGATCGGAATACCCATGAGAGATGACTTGGCAGTAATTCCGATAAGTCCGCTTTCAAGCTGCCTTACATCTTCATTCAGTTCGCTTGCAAGATAATGAATTATTTCCTCCGGAACCTGAAATCCGTTTAAAAGCGCTTTTCTTTGAAGTATTCTTACTCTTGTCCTGAAATTAGGCGGTTCAATAGCGGAAATTATCCCGTGAGAAAAACGCGATTTTAATTTATCATGTAATTTGGGTATATCACCCGGAAGATAGCAGCTCGAAAAGATTATTTTCTTGTCGGAATTCATTAAAGTGTCAAGGGTGAAGGCAAGTTCAATCTGTGTGCGCTCTTTTCCTCCCAGATAATGAACATCTTCCAGCAACAGAACATCACATTCTTTCCTGTATTTGTTCTTGAACTTGTCTATCGAATCATTACGGATAGCATGAACCATCTCATTGCTGAAATCTTCAGCAGTGATATAATATACGCGTTCTGAAGGAGATTGAGAAATAACATGGTGTCCGACAGCCTGGGCAAGATGGCTTTTACCCATCCCGGTCTTTGATAATAAAAACAGGGAGCTTTGCTGTGAGTTATTCCTTGAAGCAAGAGACAGGGACGCTGTGAAAGCGAATTCGTTGTTTCCCCCGACAACAAACTGGTCAAAAGTAAAGTCTTTTCTTAAAAATCGCCCGTAATGGGGCTGAATGTTTGCATTCGGAAGCGGCAGTTGATGATTATTATGCGGCTTATTTCGCCCTGCTCTTTTTTCTCCGCAAATCTCTATAATATAACTGCAGTGATCACCGGCAATCTTTTTTAATTCCGAATCTATCAAACTGCCATAGTGGTCCTGAACTCTTTTTTTGGAAAAGCTGTTTGGAACCGACAGTACTAAAACGCCATCCGCGGTTCTGTTGAACTCGAGAGGTTCTATCCACATTTTGTAACTATGCCCTGGAATATTTTCCCTGATCACTGATTTTACATTGTTCCAAATAGCTTCCATAGAATTATTTTTGCTTAATATTTTTAAAACCGATTAATGTTCTGTTACCGAAAAGACATGTTCATTAATAAATACCGAAATTTATTACCTGGTGGTTCGAACAGCTGAATTAAATGTGGTGTTGTTTTAAAGCATCAGATCCGTTGTGTCAAACCGGATAAAAACTATATTTCGTATTTTTTGATGAAAGTTATTAACAATTTTTATCTCATTGATATCAAGCAATAATTATCACACAAGCTTGCAAATCCCTTTATTTGCAATCATTTTTCCCAAAAGTAATTTTTTCAGATATTTTAAGCATATCGGCACTTACTATTAACAAACAAACATTAACCTCTTTTTTTATATTCTCGCAAATTCTACGATTACCTTTCATTTTTTGCCATAATCTATTTCATTAATTTTTGTTCTAAAATCATATTGGAAGTTGTTGAAAAAGTATGCCCGACTCTGTAGTATAATCCTTCTTTATTATAATCATGAAAGGTTTTCCAATGAAAAACAACAGACCTGTTATCGCCATCACTGCAGGAGATCCTGCAGGAATTGGCCCTGAAATAATACTTTCCGCCTTGAGTGACCCAGAGCTTTACCACTTGTGCAAACCTCTTGTAGTAGGAGATATCGGCGTCTTTGCTGCCGCAAAAAAATGTACCGGAAGCACCCTGAATTTAAAATCCGTATCCAACCCTTCCAAAAGTTCATATAGCCCTGGAAGTATCGATATATTATCTGTTTTCGGGCTTGCCTCTGATGAGATATCATGGGGAAATCCGACTGTGCGGACAGGAAAGGCCATGGTTGAATATGTCATTGCAGCAACCGACATGGCCATAAACAAGGAGATAGAAGCTGTCGTAACATGTCCGATAAACAAAAAGGCCATGAATATGGCCGGCTTTCATTACAACGGCCATACCGAGTTAATTGCAGAACGTACCGGAACCGGAGATTTTGTTATGATGCTGGCCGGTGACCGGCTCAGGGTTTCGCTTGTAACCATTCACATCCCTCTCAGCGGAGTTTCAAATTCTATTTCAACAGAAAATATTTTAAAAACAATAAGAATTACCGGAAAGGGGCTATATGAAAGATTCGGCATTGACTCCCCTGTGATAGCCGTGGCAGGACTTAATCCACATGCCGGTGAAGGCGGTATATTCGGAGATGAGGAAGAAAGAATAATAAGACCTGCTTTGGAAATTTCGGCGAAGGAAGGGTATAATGTATCCGGGCCTTACCCGCCTGATACATTATTTTATAATGCATTAAAGGGTAATTATGATGCTGTTGTATGCATGTATCATGACCAAGGCCTTATTCCATTCAAAATTGTTCATTTTACCGATGGCGTAAACACGACCCTGGGAATTCCTATTATAAGAACTTCCGTAGATCATGGAACAGCTTACGATATTGCCGGAAAAGGGAAAGCAGATCCTGGCAGTCTAATTGCAGCAATAAAAATGGCTGTATCTCAGGCATACTGTTTAAATAAAAGAAGGTAAACTGAAAATCTCCCGGCTGTTTTAAATTGAATATTTGATGGACTCGTAAGAAGTCGAAATTCAGACGGCAAAGTAAAAAGCTCATTATGCAAGGCGCACGAATCTTGAGGAATGAAGCGTACTTTTCGTACGCTGCAATGATTCACCCTGTTGAATCGGCCTTGCCGTCTCGCGCAGCGAGAATTCAACAGGGCGAGGATGAAGTGCAACACAGCAGAATGATTTTTTACGAAGCCGTCAATATTTGATAAATCCAGGAATAATTAAATGGGTTCTGATAAGATAATAATACGCGGAGCAAGGCAGCATAATCTTAAAAATATAGATGTCGAACTGCCAAGAAACAGGCTTGTTGTAATCACTGGCCTTTCAGGATCGGGCAAATCGACTCTCGCTTTCGACACTCTCTACGCTGAAGGGCAGCGCAGGTATGTCGAATCTCTTTCAACATATGCCAGACAGTTTCTGGAACGAATGGAAAAACCAGATGTCGATACAATCGAAGGGCTGTCTCCTGCAATTGCAATCGAACAGAAAACCGCAAGCCATAATCCAAGGTCAACTGTCGGAACTGTAACTGAAATTTATGACTATCTTCGGCTTCTCTTTGCCAGGGCAGGAACATCCCACTGCCATATCTGCGGAAAACCTATTACTGCTCAAACGCTCGATCAGATCGCAGATAAAATCATGTCCTTTACGGAAGGAACAAAAATAATTATTTTAGCCCCTCTGGTTTCAGGTCAGAAAGGATCCCAGGAAAAACTTATAAAACAACTCAAAAAAGACGGGTTTTCAAGGGTCCGGATAGACGGGGAAATACTTGAAATTGAGGAAACAGGCAAGCTTGATAAAAACATAAAGCATACTCTCGAAGTTGTCGTTGACCGGCTGGTCATAAAAGAAAATGTCAGGAACAGACTGGCAGATTCCCTCGAGCTTGCAATGTCCCAGTCCGGAGGGCTTGTTAAAGTTGATATCCAGGGAGGAGAATCGGTTCTTTTCAGTGAAAAATCAGCATGTGTTCAATGCGGAATAAGCTATCCTGAATTTACCCCTGCAAGTTTTTCATTTAACTCTCCTCAGGGCGCGTGCAATAAATGTGATGGCTTAGGCACTACGACAGAATTCGACCCTGATCTCATTATCCCAAACAAAGAGCTCTCCTTAAGGCAGGGAGCTGTAACGCTATGGGCAAACAGAAATTCGGTTCAGTTCAGCGAATTCCTTGAATCGCTTACAAGATATTATGATGCAGATGTTTACACTCCCTATAAAGACTTGCCTGAGAGTTTTCAAAATGTACTCCTTTATGGATCCGGAGATGAACCGATAACTTTTTATTTTGAACAGAATAATCGACGCTTCAGTTTCAGGAAACCATACGAAGGAGTTATCCCGAAACTTCAGAGACGTTACATGGAAACAGATTCAAACCAGACCAGGGAAGAGATCAGGCATTACATGACATTCCGCCCATGCCCTGAATGCGGAGGAACAAGACTAAACAAGGCGAGCAGTTCAGCACGGGTTGGAGGCCTGACGATATTTGAAATTACAGCTCTTTCAGTATCCGGGGCAGCAGCCTTCATTATAAATCTTAAACTCGAAGGGAAAAGGGAGCTTATAGCAAAGAGAATAATAAAAGAGATAAATGAAAGGCTCTCTTTTCTGGAAAATGTCGGACTATCCTACCTTACACTCGACAGGTCAGCTTACACCCTTTCAGGCGGAGAGAGCCAGAGAATACGGCTGGCCACACAAATCGGCTCAAAGCTGACAGGAGTTCTCTATGTTCTGGATGAGCCGAGCATTGGATTGCACCAGAGAGATAACCAGCGCCTCCTTGCAACACTTATGAAGATGCGGGATTTGGGCAATACGGTTCTTGTAGTTGAACACGATGAAGAAACCATTCTCTCTGCCGATTATGTCATCGATATGGGTCCGGGCGCAGGAGTCAACGGGGGACATGTAGTTTTTTCTGGCGAGCCTGCATCGCTTTTAAAAGATAACAACTCACTGACAGGGCAGTACCTTTCAGGCCGGAAGCAAATTGAGGTGCCTGATAAACGTCGCTCGGGGAACGGCACAAAACTCCTGATAAGAGGGGCTTCGGGTAATAATCTTAAAAATATTGATGCTGAATTTCCACTTGGTAAGTTTATTTGCATAACAGGCGTTTCAGGTTCCGGAAAATCAACGCTTGTTCTTGAAACACTTTATAACATTCTCGCGAGGAACATTTATGGCGCAAGAATAGCAGCAGGCGCCCACTCTTCTGTTGTTGGGCTTGAATATGTTGATAAAATCGTAAACATAGACCAGTCGCCGATTGGAAGAACTCCACGATCAAACCCGGGCACCTATACGGGTCTCTTCACATACATCAGGGAGCTTTTTGCAAGGACGCCTGAAGCACGCATGCGCGGATACAAGCCGGGCAGGTTCAGTTTTAATATTAAAGGAGGTCGGTGTGAAGCATGCACCGGAGACGGGATAATTAAAATAGAGATGCATTTTCTGCCCGACATTTATGTGCCGTGCGATATCTGCAACGGTAAAAGATACAACCGAGAAACCCTTGAAGTGCGGTACAAGGGGGAAAATATTGCCGATATCCTTGATATGACTGTGGATCAGGCCCTCTCGTTCTTTGAAAGGATAAAAAATATCAGATCTAAGCTGATGACTCTTTCTGATGTCGGCCTTGGCTACATTAAGATAGGCCAGTCTGCAACTACTCTTTCTGGAGGCGAGGCCCAGAGGGTCAAGCTTTCACGAGAACTCAGCAAAAAGGGAACAGGCAGCACCGTCTATATCCTTGATGAGCCCACAACAGGTCTCCATATAGATGACATACGGAAACTTCTCCATGTGTTAAACCGGCTTGTCGATTCAGGGAACAGCGTCATAGTGATCGAGCATAACATAGACGTAATCAAGACGGCAGATCATATAATTGACCTTGGGCCCGAGGGTGGAGATGAGGGAGGCTACATAGTTGGATGCGGCACGCCTGAAGAATTATCGGACAACAGGGCGTCATATACCGGGCAGTTCTTAAAAAAGATCCTGCAGCGGAGCGCTTCAAGGCACAAGAACGTAAATAGTAAATAGTGAATAGTGAATCGATCAACGAACCACGATCCACGATATTCGATATCTTATTCCTTGCCCCTTGCTACTTGACCCATCGCGCATTTCGCCTTCACGGCTGCCTGATAAAATAAAACAGGGTTGCGTCCAAAGGCACAACCCTGTTTTACGAAATACCGTAAATCTTAAGTTAAAGGAGCAAAAATCCCAGCAATAGCACCAGCTTTACGATGCGCCGAAAATCTTTGCAATAGCTGCAGCCTGAGGATGCGCATAAATAAGAATCAGGGAAATTACGAGCGCGTAAATACAAAGAGACTCGATCATGGCAAGACCGATCAGCATCGTAACCGTAACTTTTCCTGATGATTCCGGATTTCTTGCAATACCCTCAACAGCGGCCTTAAGGCCAATACCCTGGGCAATACCGCAACCAAAGGCTGCAACTGCAATTCCGAAACCGGCGGCTGTAACACATGCGATGAAGAATTGTAATGCTTGAGCTTCCATACTTTACCTACCTCCTTTTAATAATTTTTGACTTTGCTTCTTCCATTATCCCATAAAAACAAACCTATTTTTTTCCGGCAAATCAGTGAGCGTGTTCCATAGCGCCGGTAAAATACATGATTGACAGCAAAAAGAAAACAAATGCCTGAACCAGGGCAACAAAAATACCAAGAGCCATTATCGGCAGAGGAGCAAAAAAAAGTCCGGCAAGACCAAAAAGAATACCAAGCACCAGTTCATGACCCATCATGTTTCCAAAAAGACGGAAAGTCAGGGAGAGAATCCGTGCAATATGCCCGATAACCTCAATCGGAAAAATGATTGGGATCATCCACCAGACAGGTCCAAGAAAATGTTTAATATATTTTATGCCGTGATATTTTAATCCGATTATGTGGGTAAAAATTACGACAGTCAGTGCGCAGGAAGCTGTTGTATTAAGGCTGGCGGTGGGGGGGAAAAATCCCGGAACAAGCCCGATAAGATTACAGGTAAAAATATAAATAAATATGGTTGCAACAAGAGGAAAAAGCCACCGGCCCTCTTCGCCTGAAACATCAACCATAAAATTTTCAATTCCCGAAATTATGATTTCAAACACATTTTGTGCTTTTGCAGGAATCAGGCTGATACTCTTTGCTCCAATAGCGCCAAGGGTTAAGAGAAGGATCATGACCACCCACGAATAAATAACGTGTGGATACGCATGGGCAAAATGTCCCAGGCCGATAGCCTCAAAAAGCTTTACAAAGAATAGATAGGGATGTACCACCTTAAATTGCCTCCTTGAAAATAAGTTTTTTAAGCTCCAGCATGGTAGCAAGAATTATGCTCGCAACCACGATGGACAGCCCGACAATAAGACCCAGGGGATGGACATAATGCCCCGATATTAACAAAAACATAATAAAGCCGCTTACAATAAAACGGGCATAGTACTTTGCTAAAACAATGTTGTGGGAAGAAAGGTAAGGAGGTGCGAGTGCTTTCCGGAGAGTCCTGTATAGCAGGTGAAAGTTGATTGTCACTATAAGCCCTCCGAATATTATTCCCCTTGCAAAATGGGGAGAGGCCGCGATAATCCCTGAAATACTGGCTACAAAAAAGAGTACCCAGTTTGTCAGCGTAACAAATTTTAAGAGGCTTTGTTGAACTTTCACTTTATATCTCTTTCCTGTGATACCCTCTCGCTCTTCTTTATCGCAAGCCAGATGTTCCTGAATCCTGCAGCAATACCAAGTCCAAGAAAGACAAGCGTAAGCCAGGGATAAAGATCAAATCGCCTGTCAAGATACACGCCAATTGCAAGTCCGATAAATATAGAAAGCGCTACCTGGAGGCCAAGACTGCTATAATATGCCAACTCCCGTATGTAACGTCTTGTTTCTCTTTTCACCTTAAAGAACGCTTTCTATTTTTGTAATAAGGTCGATGCAGACCTCAATAAAGCTTATGCCCTCTAACATATGATTAAAATCAAGTCAACGCAAAATTGCATCATTCTTTTTTATAATAAAATACCTATAAAATCAATATGATATCCTATATAAAATAAAAACATTGCCTGAATTAAAGCGGCAATCAATTTACAAGCAGATGCCCTTCCTCGCTATCCTCTGAGACTTCGCCTATTATGGAAGAAAAAATGCCTTCGTCCTGCATTGCCTTCAGACATTCTTTTGCATTTTTTTCAGGAAGGGAGATTGCAAGCCCTCCTGATGTTTGAGGGTCGAAAAGCATATCAATATAAACCTGCTTCACGGACGAATCGATTCTTATGTTTTTGCTGCAATATTTTTTTGTGTTATAGCTTCCGGCAGGAATCAGTCCCATGAGAGCGTACTCTTTTGCTTTTTGAATGAAAGGAATCATATCCGTATGGATTAGAATTTTCTTCCTGCTCCCTTTAGCCATTTCAAGCACATGCCCAGCAAGGCCGAATCCGGTGACATCCGTGCAGGCACTAGGATTAAAACGGAGCATTATTTCAGCAGCGTTCCTGTTCAGGGCCGATGTGACATCAATAAGAATTTTTATTGCTTCTTCATCTGCCAGCTTTCCCTTTATAGCGGTGGCAATTATTCCGGTCCCGATAGGCTTGGTCAAAATCAGACTGTCACCCGTCTTTGCATTTCTGTTTGTCAGTATTCTGTCCGGATGAACTATCCCTGTGACAGACAGGCCGTACTTGAACTCCTTGTCATCGACACTGTGGCCGCCCACCAGCACTGCTCCGGCTTCATATATTTTTTCAAGCCCGCCGGCAAGAGTTTCTTTCAGAATATCTTCAGATAGCTCTCCGACAGGGAAACAGACGATATTCATGGCCGTTACCGGCCTCCCTCCCATTGCATATACATCGCTCAGAGAATTGGCTGCGGCTATCCGGCCGAATTCATATGGAGAATCAACGATGGGTGTGAAAAAATCGAGCGTCTGCACAAGTGCGGTTTCGGAATCCAGCCTGAAAACACCGGCATCGTCAGATGTTTCCATTCCTACGAGAAGATCGGGATGCGCTCTTACACGCAGGCTCTTTAATATATTATCCAGGACCCCCGGACCTATTTTGGCAGCTCAGCCCGAAGCCCGTACTTTTTCCGTCAGATATATTTTATTATCTTTTTCCATATCCGCCTTTCGTTGGTCGTGGTTCGTGATTCGTCGTTTGTTGTTTTATCCACTATTCACGCCTTACGCCTCAAGCCCGTTCGCCTCTTTGCCTTTGCCCCTTTCTTTTCACTCTTCACTATTCACCATTCACTTTTCACAACCTTACATCACGGCTGTCAAACACGGGGCCATCCTTACATACATGAAGATATTTGCTCTCGTCTTTAGATTCAACCGCACAGCCAAGACAGACGCCGAAACCGCAGGCCATTACCGTTTCCATGGAAATCTGACAGGTTACTCCGTAATTTTCGGCCATGTCGGCAAGACATTTCATCATTCCTGACGGCCCGCATGCATAAATAACATCAGGCCGTGTTTTTTTCAGGGCTGCCTCAACCGGGTTTGTTACCATACAGGTTTCACCCTCGCTGCCATCATCTGTGGTGATTGCAACTTCAAGGCCAAGACTTGTGAAATCATCTCTGCATAAAAGATCGTCTTTCGATCTCGCCCCAAGAAACACTTTTATACTCGAGGCGGCAAAGCCTTTTTCTCCAACAAGATAAGAAGAGAGAAAAACCAGCGGGGCAACTCCAATTCCTCCCGCAACGATAAAAACTCTCACGTCCTTTTTTGGCAAGGAGAACCCATTCCCAAGAGGCCCCAATATATCAACGCTTTCGCCCTCCCTGATCTCCGAAAGTATGCCGGTGCATTCCCCAACCACCCTGTAGAGAATTTCCACTCCTTTTTTACCTTCTATTATTCTGTAAATTGAAAAAGGACGGCGTAAAAGCGGGGCGATCCTGTTATCAATTCGCAGCATGACAAACTGTCCGGGCTTAGCATCATAAAAGGAACCGCTCCATTTTAAGCCCATTTTAAAATATGCGGAGCTTATTTTTTTGTTCCACAGAACCTGTGCTTTTTCAAGAAACATATTCCCGTTTGGTCGTCCCTCGTCCTTCATCTCCTGCCCCTTGCTTTAAGTATCCTGCCCTTCACGCCTTATTGCTGTTACCCTCTTAGGGAATTGCGTTTTAGTCCTATAACAGATGCAAATCTTCCGGTATTCTTTTCGCCACGGTAGGAAAAAAACAAATCTGTATTGCATTTTGTGCAGATTTTACTCGAATAAATATTGGCGTGCTTTACACCTGCATTGCAAAGCTGATCTGTACTTATCTGCCAGAAATCAAAACGGTCGGAATATATTTTATACTTCCAGAACTCCTCCGGTATTTCCTTATCATAGTTGACGAATTCGGCACAGCAGGGCCCGAGAGAAGGGCTTATCCCCGCTACCAGATCTTTCGGGCTGCAATTAAAACGCTCTTTCATAGTGCTTACCGTACAGCCTATAACGTTTTTAATGCTCCCCCTCCAGCCGGAATGAACATTTGCAGTAACTTTCCTTACAGGATCATAGATGAGCACAGACTGGCAATCTGCAACTTTAATGACAAGCATTTTATTATCAAGGTCGCTTATCATGGCATCGCCGGTGGGAAATACGGAAGTGTCGGTTCCATGATCCGAAACAATAACAATACCGGTGTCATGGACCTGCCTTGCAAAGATCAGTTCATTGTTATCCATGCACATGGAAACAATTGCCCTGTTTTGTTCAACAACTTCAGAATCATCTCCTACGCCGTGACTGACGTTCAGACTCATGTAAGGCTCTTTGCTGAATCCGCCGTTTCTCGTAAACACACCATGCCCTATATCAGGAAAAGAGATAAGATTCGGAAACTGTAAAAACGAAACGCCGTTTAGTTTTGTTAAAATCAATCTTTGATACCTTCGTAAACAATATTTCACACGAAGGCACAAAGGCTAAGAAACACCTATTGAAAACATTCAGGTTTATCTTTGTGTTCTCCGTGATCTTTGTGTGAGAATGACTTTTTTCTTGGGACTCTTCCTTATACCGTGCTGACCGTACAATTCCACTATCCGCTTTATTATAAGAGAAGTCGATATGTCCGGCACCACAGAAACCATTACAACCTTTCCGCCGTTTGCCTTGACAAAATCGGCTCCTATAATATCTTTTTCGGCCCAATCACCACCCTTAACAAGGACATCGGGCCTGACATCCTGAATGAGTTTCAATGGATCAGGCTCATCAAATAGAATGACGAAATCAACGCTTGAAAGAGCGGAAATCACTTCAGTTCTTTGCGTTTGAGTGATTATCGGCCTTTTTCCATCCTTTATCAATTTTACCGATTTATCAGAATTCAAACCCACCACAAGAACGTCGCCTTCCGCCCGCGCGGCAGCAAGGTATCTGACATGCCCGGCATGCAGGATGTCAAAGCATCCGTTGGTAAAAACTATGCGTTTGCCGGCCTTCTTCAGACGGCTTGCCTCCCGTGCGATCTCTTCATGTGTCAATATTTTATTCAATATTCACCATCTTCGTATTTCATACATCGTACTTCGATATTCTATTTGCTTTATTCACTTTTCACTGTTCACTATTCACTCTTCACTGTCAAACCGCTCTCGCCAGAGTCAGCACATCAACACTCACCGCACCGCCTCCTAAAATCGCCTTTGCGCACTCGTTGACCGTTGCTCCCGTGGTATAAACATCATCAACAAGCAGGACTCTTTTGCCTTTAACTTTGGATTCATCACCAACAGAAAAGGCGCCTCTGATATTTTCCATTCTTTTCTTCCGGCCCAGCCCTGTCTGCGGCTGTGTCCATGTTGTTCTGTAAAGAGCATCCTGCCCTATATCAAAATTACCGGATTTGAGCTTCACTCCGCAAGATTCGATTCGCCTGAGGCTTGTTCGGCCGGAGGGATTTGAGTCTGATTTAAATTCGCTCGCTGACTCCGCCGCAGGCAACGGGGAACGTTCCGGCCGTTTCGGTTCGGCTTTGAACTTTCCGGCGATTTCGGGCCAACCTCTTACAAGATAATAAGCCTGATTAAAGCCCCTCTTCCTGATACGTTTAACATGAAGAGGCACAGGCACAACAAGGTCAAAATCATCCGTATTCCAGTTCCGCGCAAATACAGAAAAAAGGAGCTCTTCAAGGGGTCTCGCAAGCTGGAGTTTTTCCTTATACTTAAAGGAATGAATTACCTCCATGAGTGTTTTGTCGTAAAGGCCAAGTGAGCGTGCTTTTCCGAAGCGCTTCGGGTGCTCTAAACAATTTCCGCAGACATGATCATTTCCTTCGCGGCTTTTGAAAACAAATCCGCAGACAGAGCATAAAGGAGATTCAACAGGCAGAAAATTGCAAAGGCAGTCTGAGCACAGAAAGGGGGCCATCACTTTTTCAAAAGTCATGGTATCCAATTCATATGCTGCAGCAGAAGAATCATCTCTTTTCGCGACATCTCCTGGAGGGTGAAAAAAAGAGCCGCACCCCATGCATTTTGAAGGGAAAAGCGCCTCTTTTAAGATCCTGACCAGCCTGTTAAAAAGCATTTTAAAGCTCGCCCATTTTTTCAACAATCGCCATTGCAAATTCTGAACACTTAACCTCTTTTGCGCCTTTTATCTGTCGCGCAAGATCATATGTAACAATTCCATCCTTTATGGCTGACTGCAACCCGGCTCTTACCAGTTCCGCTGCTTCTTTCCATCCCATAAAATCGAACATCATTGCCCCTGACAGGAGAAGAGAACCCGGATTTACCATATCCTTCCCGGCATATTTGGGCGCTGTACCGTGAGTTGCTTCAAAAACAGCGCAGTTATCTCCGATATTGGCTCCAGGCGCCATACCGAGACCGCCAACCTGGGCCGCAAGGGCATCGGAAAGATAGTCACCATTCAAGTTTGGAGTTGCAATAACATGATACTCTTCAGGACGGAGAAGCGCCTGTTGAAAAAGCATATCCGCTATACGATCTTTAATTACGACTTTCCCTTCAGGTTTCTCTCCATTGTATTTATCATAAAGTTCCTGCTCTGTTATTGTTTTGTCACCAAATTTTTCCCTTGCAACCTCGTAACCCCATTTACAAAATGCCCCTTCGGTGAATTTCATTATATTCCCCTTGTGCATAAGGGTCACACTCGAACGGCTGGTTTCAACAGCATGGGAGATGGCGCTTGCAACAAGACGTTTACTGTTTTTCTCGCTTATAGATTTTATCCCGATACCGGCATCTTCCGGAAGGAAAACGCCCATATTCTTTTCCAGGAACAATCTTATCTTCGTCACCTCGTCACTTCCGGCTTCCCATTCTATGCCTGCATAAACATCTTCAGTGTTTTCACGGAAAATTACCATGTCAACTTTCTCCGGATGCTTCATGGGACTCGGGACAGGATCTATGTATTTCACCGGGCGGACGCATGAATAAAGATCAAGCTTTTGCCGCAAAGCCACATTCACGCTTCTTATTCCTCTACCTACCGGAGTTGTCATGGGGCCCTTTATAGCAACCACATGTTCCCTGATAGACTTCAGTGTTTCTGCAGGAAGCCACTTCCCTGTTTTCTTAAAAGCCTTTTCGCCGGCCAGAACCTCTAACCACTTAATACCTTTATTGCCTTTATAAGCCCTGGCAACTGCTCCGTCCATCACCATCCTTGATGCCTTCCATATATCCGGTCCTGTTCCATCCCCTTCAATAAAGGGAATCACCGGGAAATCCGGAACATTCAAAATACCATCATCATTAAAAGTAATTTTAATTCCTCCCATTTATCCTCTTCCTCTCCTTGACCTTTTGGTTCCTGGTTCGTACTCCGTACCTCGTAGTTCGTTGATCGTGATTCGTGATTAGTCGTTTGTCGCTCGTCGTTCATGACTCTTTGTTCGATCTACGATTCACGATCTACGATCTACAACTTACGATTCACGATCCACTATCCACGATCAACGATTCTCGTTTCCCCCCCTGTTTCTCAATAGTTTCGCTGCCTGAATGCTTCGTACATAACAACAGCGCCCGCAACTGAAGCGTTAAGGGAGCTTACACTTCCTTTTTGCGGGATTGAAACAAGAAAATCACAGTTTGTTTTAACAAGCGGGCGAATTCCTTTTCCTTCGCCACCGATAACTATAGCAAGCTGCTCTCCGAGTTCACAACTGAATACCGGCCTTTCAGCTCCTGCATCCATTCCCACAACCCAAAATCCTTTCTCCTTGATCTCCTTTATTGCGCCAACCATGTTGGTCACCCTGCACAGCATCACATGTTCAAGAGCGCCCGCCGATGCTTTTGAAACAGCGGGAGTAGGAGAAGCAGACCGGTCCTTTGTAATTATTATACCCCGGACTCCAACGCAAAGAGCAGTTCGGACAAGGGCTCCGAGGTTATGGGGATCAACAACATTATCCAGCAGGAGCAGAAAATCATTATTACCGGGTTTTATATTATTCAAAATATCTTCAAATGCAGCAAATGGGTATTCACCTACTCTTGCCCCGATACCCTGGTGAAAATCAGAGCCTGTAATTCTCTGCAGTTGTGGAGAGTTAAGCATTTTGAGGGGAATATTCCTTTCCTGAACCAGTCCGGATATTTTCTCAAAGCGTTTTGAATCCTTTTCATTAACAATATAAAGCTCGGAGAATTCCCTCCTGCCTGCCTTAAGGGCTTCAAAAACAGGGTGGAATCCATATAGTATTTCAGTTTTCATAATGATTCGTGGCTCGTGCGCCTATAGTTTCTGGTCTCCGGTTCCTGGTTTCTGGTTCGAACTTCGTACTTCGAATTTCGACCTTTCATATTCCCTTTGTGCCTCTGCCCCTTTGCCGCTTTCTTTTCACTATTCACTTTTCACTATTCAC
>JAHJQU010000340.1 GCA_018819005.1 Pseudomonadota bacterium
CGGTCTGGAACGGGAGATCCTCCCGATCGCCGAATCATCAACCCCCACAACATTTATAAGTCCGCCTGCCGTTGACTCTTCATTACGAAGCACTTTGAAACCCGACTTTTCGGTAAAACCGATAGCCTGATCCAGTCCCGCGTATATCTCGTGATTTCCGGTCACGGCAAACTTGCCTAATCCTGGCCGGATATCCTGCAAGAGTTCAGCCAGCCCTGTCATCCGGTTGATCTGCCCGTCCACGAGATCCCCGGTGGAAACAAGAAGATCGGGAGAGGCGTCATTGATTTCGGCAATAATCCTCTTAAGACGCTCCTCCCTGACAATCAGCCCCAGATGCACATCGGAAATCTGGACTATGGTGAGCTTTCCGACTGCGAGAGAAATTTTCGGAGAGTTTATGACAATCCGTTCTGTCCTTATATCACGGGCTTCGAAATAACCATACAGCGCCGCTGCCATTCCCAATGCAAGGGGCAGTAGTAAAGCGGTGCGTTTTGCCAGGAAGAGTGCTGAAAAATCCCGGTGAAAGAAAAATCCGACGCTATGAAGAAGTCCGTGGTAAATATCTATGGCAAGTGAAGCGGTAAAGAAGAGGAAGATGAATCCCATCCAGAGGTAGCCGGTATAGGCCGTAAAGCGCGCGAAAGCTTCCAGATCATGCTTTTCCAGTACCCTGACCTGCATGGGCGTAATAACCATTAACAGCAGAAATATCGCCAGAAAGAGGGAGAAGAGAATTCCCGGAGAAAATACCGCTTTCACTTTTAGGAAAAAATAGAGATGGGTACCGCCATATATAAGAAAAAAGACAAGTAAAAACAGGCTCATTATCACCCCGCTAAAAGTTATTACTGATTTCATAATGTTGATGCCCCTACCCTGGGATGCAATTCGATAAACCCGGCGCCACAACACAAAAATTTATCTGACAGGATTTACAGGATTTGACGGATCAACTGCATCCGCATATATCCTCCCCCTGCAACTTACTCCCTCCGGTGCGCGTTGATAATGGAAGCTATTGTTACTGCCAGCACAATGATTCCGCCGCCTATAAGCGCATTGGCGCCCGGGGCTTCCCCTATCGCAAAGAAAACCCATATAGGGTTAAATACCGGCTCTATGACTGCTATGAGGATCGCTGAAACCGCGGAGATACGTTTAATCGCAATTGAAAACAAAATCGATGACAGACCGATCTGAACAATCCCCAGCACCGCGATAGCAGCAAGCTATTTCGCTGTTACATGCGGCAGTGGAAGAAAAAACGATATGATGACACATATCCCGGCCGTGAGCCAATGGGACAGAAGGATCGACTCGAGCGGCGAACCGTCTTTTTGCATGCGCATGAATACGAAATAAAAACCAAACGTGATCGCCGACATGACTGCAAGAACATTGCCGAAAAATCTTCCGCCGCCAAGTTCGTCAAAAAACATGACGATCATACCGGCCGCTACAACCGGAATTGCCACAAAATGTTCGATCCGCGTGCGTTCTTTCAGTAAAAAAGCTCCGATAAAGGCAGTTGAAACCGGTGCTATATACTGAAGAATGATCGCATTTGCCGCGGTGGTGGTTTTATTGGCTGATACGAACAGGAGCATGGTCGCGGCATTAGCTATTGCCGCGGCAATCTGCGGAAAAGAAAGATGAATCACGGGACGTTTTAAATAGATGAGAATAACAATTGATGCGATGAAACTGCGCATGCCTGCTATCGCAATCGGATTCCAGTCGATAACTTTTATAAACAAGCCTGCAATGCTCCAGAGAAACGCCGTGGCTGCCATTGCAAGAATGCCCGCGCTTTTATTTGGATTTTCCATTCAGTATTCCAGATCAATCAGATGAAATTCAGTATGTATAATTTTTTTCTAAAGCAGAATTCAGCGGCGGATTTAAGACGTCCTCTGGATTATCTCGTTGAGTTGATCAAGTGACCGCCTCACTCATTTACTCCCTTTCAGGAACCGTTCGGCCCTTCGGTAGCGAGTTTGCTTGAGGCGGTTCTCAGGCGCCCTTTTTTATTGAGTTCGCTGTTTCGGCTCAATCATCCAAATGTTCTTTCAAATAATTCCGCAACTGCTTTCTTTCCGTTGTCTTCAAGAAAGCGCGTCCCTGTTCCTACGAAATGAACATGGCTTATAACAGGCTCGTCTCCCTTTTTGCATTCGACCCAATCTTCCTGATTCCAAAGGAACCACAAATTGCGTTTCTGATCGAATACATGCAGCGGTTTGTTGCAAAGTTTGGCAAACTCGGCGCCCCATCCTGTGCCGCCTTTTACGGTCTTGTCCTCCAGTATTTCACCTATCACATAAATATCCTGACCGCTGTTTATCTGGTACCAGATGCTTTGCAGAATTTTACGGAACATAGGAGTCTTTGTGTAACTTCGATTCATTAATTTCGAAATGTACTCAAGACTTACGTCTCCACTTTTCAGTTCTTTATGATTCAGGATGCGTACGCCTCTTTGGCGGATTATGGCGTGTCCTTCAAACGTGAAATTCACTTCTTCTATTCCGAACCGCTCCGCATTAATCCCAAATTCGGATTCAGTCCCTTTAATGCCGCCACTAAACAATATGTAATCTTCTTTCTTCATGATAATTCCTTTCGTTAAAAATGGGGTTATTAACCTTCCGCGATTAAATCCATCAAGTACTGCCCGTATTCGTTTTTCACAAGGCTTGAGGCTATTTTCTCTAACTCATCCTTATTTATGTAACCAAGGCGATAGGCTATCTCTTCGATGCAGGAAATCTTCAGACCCTGCCTGTCCTGGATGGCCTGCACAAAGCTTGCTGCCTGCTGGAGGGATTCAATAGTTCCTGTATCAAGCCATGCCACCCCTCTTCCCAGAAGCTCAACTTTGAGTTCTCCTCTTCGCAGGTATTCCAGATTTACATCCGTAATTTCAAGTTCACCTCTTGCAGAAGGTTTGAGATTCTCTGCAATATTAATAACCTCGTTGTCATAAATATATATGCCGGGAACTGCGTAATTTGATTTGGGGTTTAATGGTTTTTCTTCGATTCCTATGACTTTCCCATCTTTATCGAACTCCACGACTCCATACCTTCCGGGATCTTTAACCACATATCCGAAAACAAGACCGCCTTTTATTAACTCCGTAGCCTTCTTAAGTGTTCTTGAGAGGCTGTTGCCGTAAAATATATTATCGCCAAGTATCAGGCATATTGACTCCTTTCCCGCAAAAGATTTTCCGATTATAAAGGCCTGGGCAAGTCCCTCAGGCCTGGGCTGTACAGCATAGGAGAGGGTCATGCCAATCCTGGAACCGTCGCCGAGGAGCTTTCTGAAATTGGGCAGATCTTCCGGAGTGGAAATGATAAGAACATCACGGATACCGGCCAGCATAAGGACTGACAGAGGATAATAGATCATCGGCTTGTCATAGATCGGCAACAACTGCTTGCTCACAACGCTTGTGATCGGAAAAAGCCGGGTTCCGGAGCCCCCGGCCAGTATGATTCCTTTCATATGATATTTTTCCTTTATTTTTATTGTTCAGAAGAAAAAATTGATAGATTCGTAAAAAGAGATGCCGTCAGAATATACCAAGATCTTTTAAAACATGATTTATTCCAAGCTTTCTGATCTTAAGCCTTATAAACTCGGAAATTGTAGGCTGATAAGGTTTAACCCTGAGATGCTTGCGGATTTCTCTTGGTGTTCGCGAGCCCTTATGGTTATTGCATGATCTGCAGGCGGCAACACAATTTTCAAAATTGGTCTCGCCGCCTTTTGATCTTGGCACAATATGGTCGATTGTAAGCTTCTCCTTCTCCGTTCCGCAATAGGCGCATTGAAAACCATCTCTTATCAGAACATTTTTCTTGCTGAAAGGAACCCTGCTTCTGAAAATAGTCCTGATAAATTTTATCAGCTTCATTACGGCAGGAATTTTCATCAGGGCTCCGCCTGAAGTTTTGATTATTCTCTCGGAGTAAGACAAAACCTCCACCTTTCCCTTTGAAAGAAGACAGACAGCTCTTTTCCAGTTTACCAGATTCAGAAACGTGTAATCTGCATTCAGTAAAACGCACTGGGACATTTTATATCAGCCTCACTTACCCTGATATGACTGGTTTATGGTTCCTGGTCTCTTGTTTCTGGTTCGTTGTTCAAACATCGAATATCGTACATCGGAGTTCGCATATCGAATATCGTACATCGTACATCGATTACTGATCACTGATCACCGATCACTATTTTCCCAGCGACAATAGCAAATATGTAAAAGAAAATCAATATTCAGGATTTTTGGCTGCGATTTACGATACCTGTTTTATAAAGATTCCCATATATATTTGATTTTAATATGCAATGCAGTTATGATGAAAAAAAGTGAATAGTCGTTAGTGAATGGTGAATAGAAGGATTCAAGTGTTCAAGATACTAAACACCTTGAACCCTTGAACCCTTTTTACCAGAAACCATGAACCACGAACCGGAAACCTAATTTACATGTTCATTCCCACAACAAAAGAGGAAATGAAAAAACTCGGCTGGAACTCACTGGATGTTGTTCTTGTTACAGGAGACAGTTACATAGATAGTCCCTTTGTCGGAATATCGGTAATCGGAAAGGTGCTTATCAATGAGGGGTTCCGTGTCGGCATCATTGCACAGCCGAATCTTGATTCGGGAAAAGATATCTCCAGGCTGGGTGAACCGGAACTATTCTGGGGAATTACAGGCGGATGCATCGATTCAATGGTCGCAAATTATACGGCCTCAAAAAAAAGAAGAAAGAAAGACGACTACACGGCAGGCGGAAATAATACCCGCCGCCCCGACCGTGCCGTTATAGCCTATTCGAACCTTATAAGAAAATATTTTAAAAACACAAAACCGCTTGTTTTAGGCGGAATTGAAGCAAGCCTCAGAAGAATACCCCACTACGATTTCTGGTCAAACCGGCTGCGCAGATCTATATTATTTGACGCAAAAGCCGATTACATTATCTATGGCATGGGTGAAAAAACAGCGGTTGAACTTGCAAAAAAATTCAGGGATAAAGCTGATGCAAGGGATATTCCCGGCATCTGCTATATATCGAAAGAACCCCGTAACGGCTATCTGGAGCTTCCCGCTTATGACGAACTGCTGAAAGACAAAATTCAATTCATGGACATGTTCACCACATTTTACAGAAACAATGATCCTCTGACAGCAAAGGGACTTTGCCAGAAACATGACCTGCGCTATATTATACATAATCCGCCTGCGCCATATCTTTCATCAGATGAGCTTGATACAATATACGAAATGGATTTTGAAAGAGACCTCCATCCCTTCCATAAAAATGACGGCAAGATAACTGCTCTTGATACAATAAAATTTTCAATTTCAACACACAGGGGATGTTACGGAGAATGCAACTTCTGCGCTATTTCTGTCCATGAAGGAACAACAGTAAGATGGAGAAGCGAAGAATCCGTTATCAGGGAAGCAAAACGCTTGGCTTCATATCCCGATTTCAAGGGGTATATTTCAGATATCGGAGGACCAACGGCCAACATGTACGGATTTGAATGCGAAAAAAAACTGAGGAGAGGAAATTGTGCCGACAAGCGGTGCATATACCCTAAAGTCTGTTCCAAATTAAAACCTGATCACGGCCCGCAGATATCACTGCTGAAGAAACTGAAGAAAATCAAAGGCATAAAAAAAATATTTGTTTCTTCCGGCATCAGATACGATCTGATTTTTTCCGACAAAAACTGCGGGGAAAAATATCTGAAAGAGATTGTGCTTGATCATGTATCAGGCCAGTTGAAAATAGCCCCGGAACATAATAATGAAAAAGTCCTTCAGATGATGGGGAAACCCGGAACAAAATCCCTTTCCGAATTTGTAACCCTATTTAACAATCTCACCAAAGCCGCCGGAAAAGAGCAGTATTTAACCTACTATTTCATTGCGGCACATCCGGGATGCAATGTAAACGACATGAAAAATCTAAAATCTTTTACATCGAGCAATCTGAAAATAAATCCAGAGCAGGTCCAAATTTTTACCCCGACTCCGTCAACATATTCGACATTGATGTATTATACCGAGATTGATCCCTTTACAAAAATGAAAATTTATGTTGAAAAAGATATTACGTTAAAAGAAAAACAGAAAGAGATACTGACATCAAAAAGGACGGCCAAAATTGAAAAGATATAGTCAGTTACTATTTATTGCAGCAATTATGATTATGTTGATTGCACCTGTCGCGGCAACCGGATCATCTGAAGAGAGTATCAATAATAATGGAGAAGAAAAACAGGCGGTTAAAAGCATAATACTTCCGGATGAAACACTTTTTGACCCGCTTATTGCCGATCCGCGCTGGCCGCATTTTTCGGTTGCATACCAGAGTTACATAAATAATGATGCGCTGAAAAATGTCGGAGCAACGAGCTTCGGCGAAACCTTTCCCCTATACAGCGGAAATGCTTTCGGAGGACGATGGATAACAGGAATACAGGCGGCGGTCTTTGCCTTTTTCAATCTTGATGCAGATTCAATGGATCTTGTTAATGCTGACTACTGGGTCGGTATTCCGGTAGCCTACAGGAAAAATAATTTTTCGGCCCTTTTCAGACTCTTTCATCAAAGTTCACATCTCGGAGACGAATACCTTCTTTACAATAAAATTGACCGCGTTAATTTAAGCTTCGAAAGCATAGATCTGAAACTTTCGTATGACATCAATAAAGCGTTTCGCATATATTCCGGAGCGGGTTATATTTTTCACAGGGAACCTTCGGACCTCGAACCTTCTTCAGCACAGCTTGGTTTCGAATACAAAAGCCCCGAAACTATCCTTGGCAGCACGATAAGGCCTGTAGCGGCTGTTGATTTTAAAACATGGGAAGAGAATGACTGGAATATTGATACATCTGCCAGGTTCGGCATCCAGCTTGAAAATATCGAGCATAAAAAACGAAAGGTTCAACTCATGCTTGAATACTTCAATGGTCATTCGCCTCATGGCCAGTTCTATGAAAGCACCATAAAATATACAGGAATCGGGATCCATTTCTACTTTTAAGATGCATAAAAGGAAGCGAATGGTTCTTATGCTTTCCAGGTATTCCATGTGGTTAATTTATGGCAATGCGCCTTGTTAAGAAAGGAGAACCTATGGTCGGAGCAATCATAAGTTTTTGGAATGCCAATGAATCATGGCGATTTGCTGCCTTTGTAATTATTCTTCTGGGAGGCATATTCTCTTTTGAATTTCTTTTCCGTTTTGTAAAAAATAGATTCAAAATATTTATTCA
>JAHJQU010000049.1 GCA_018819005.1 Pseudomonadota bacterium
ACAGCTATTTCCCTTGAGCTTGACGTTATTTTCCCGTACGAAAAGTCATCATGAATTGTTTCTACTGAAATTTCACCCACTTTGATTTTTTCCTGTCCTATCTTTTTCTTTGTTACAGGATGAATAAGTTCTTCTCCCACTTGGAAAACCTCAAAACGCGAGCCCTTATTAATCATGCCCTTTCCTATGTCAATTATAACGGTTTGACCGTCTTTTTTGATTATGTAACCATCCAGAGGAAAAACAGATTTTATTTTTTCATTCAACTCCATTACTGCTTTTGAAGCGGCTTCAATCAGGAGATCACCTTTTTCTGACTTTGTTGTGCCGGTGCCGACCGATTTTGAACTGTTAAAAATATTAGGCAAACCTACAGATGAGGGGGCGAAACTTGTGGAACTGCGGTCTGAGCTTCCTTTCCCGTCCGCTCCGCCGGTTGCTATGCCGGTTTCAAGATCTATTATTCTGACCACTAATTCAACACCCGCCTTTTTTTTGCCAAAATCCACAATAAAACTGCTTTGAGATTCTTCAGAGGAACATAGAGTTATGTTCCCGGCAATTAAATATTTGGCACCGGTCAGTTTACCGAATTTTATGGCGTTGTTTGAATCACTTAAACCTGACATTTGAAATTTTGATTCTTTCAAAATATCTTCCAGTCTCTGGCGCTCGACGATTCGAAAGTTTTTGTTTTTTGCCAGTTCCGTTATCAGCATTTCCGTTACAGCATATTCAATTTTGCACCCGGAATTTCCCGATACATTTTTAAAAGGCAGAACGGCAATGTCTTTCTGAGGTGATGCAGATGCAATCGCAGGCACTATGCATAAAGAGACCACTATGACTATGAGCAATAGTTTTATGTTTCTGCAATTTAAAATCATAGAAGATATTCTCCTGTATATTCGTTCCGTTTTTCAATATAAGTTCTTATTATAGCTAAATATATATGACAAGCTTATTCAATTGCAACGCATATTTTAATGAATAAAATATTGCGAATTGCAGGCCCGCAACGCGGCAGGGGGGCAGTCAATGACAAACAGAATTAAATTATAAGCTTGGAGTGTTGAAAAGTTATCCCTTATAACGCTGCAGTAATTCAAAAATTGCATTTGTCCCAAAGGCCACCGCTTCAACAGGAATCCGCTCATCAGCAGCATGAATTGTCTGAAAAAAATTGAATCCGGCCGGAAGCGCCATTGGCATGAATCCATATGTTTGAATGCCCAGCCGCGAAAAAAAGCGGGCATCGGTAACTCCGGGAAGCATCAATGGCACAGAAATTCCTTCAGGGTCTGTATCATGCAGAATACCCGAGAGTGTATCGAACAGTCCCATATCAGATTCGGCAGAACAGGTATCATGTCTCAGTATTTCAAACTCTACTTCATCTCCTATGATTTGACGCGGTTCAGCTATCATATCTTCGGGACCGAAATCCGGCAGGAGGCGACCATCCAGCTCAACTGTGATCTCACCGGGAATTACGTTAACTTTATTCCCACCACGGACTATTGTGGCGTTGACCGTATTGTGAAGCAGAGGTTCAAAATATTGCGCATTCTCGCCAAGCATTTTCAGGACGGTACCTGTCAGGGCGGGGACAAGCAGTTTGCGCAGAATCATGCTTTTGGGAAAAGAGAGATTGGATGAGATAGCTTCAATCATTCGGCGTGTCACAGGCGTGATATGAACAGGAAGACGGTTTTTATCCAGTTGACTCAAAAAGCGCCCCAGTTTTGCCATTGAGCCGCCTCTCATTGGCCGGGCTCCATGACCACCCGGACCGCGCACAGTAGCTTTAATCCAGCAGGCTGTCTTTTCGGCAATTTGGATAGGGTAGAATTTTTCCCCCCCGATGTACATCGAATAGCCGCCGAATTCACCAATCGCATACCTGATACTTTCAAATTGCTCAGGATGATTATCAACAAGATATCTGGCGCCGAAATCGCCGCCTGCTTCCTCATCCGACAGAATTACAAGCAAAATATCGCCATGAGGGATTACAGCCTCCGCCTTGGCACGAATAAGGGCAGCCACCATCATGGCTACTCCGCATTTCATGTCAAGAGCGCCACGTCCCCATATAAAGCCGTCAACTTCTTTTGCCTCAAAAGGCGGGTGGGTCCAGTCCTGGCTTGTTGTTGTAACCACATCAACGTGTCCGTAAAGCATAAGTGGAGGAGCGCTGCCCCGTCCCTTTAAGCGTGTAATCAGGTTGGGTCGGTCAGGGTCTTTGGCTAAGATGTGAGTTTCAAAACCAGCTCTTTTCAGCAGGTCTTTAATATAGTTAATGCACTCAGCTTCGTTGCCTGGAGGATTGGTCGTGTCAAAACGTATGAGATTTTGTAGCAATTCCGCCGGATGTTTATAAATGGTAAGAGCACCTGCATCATAGCTTTTGCCCTCATTCAACATGCTTGATTCTCCTTCCGGGCGCTGTATTTTGAGATATCAAAACATACACTCTTCCTGCCATAAAATACAAGATTTCTTTAAAAAAGGTGAAAAATCAAATTATTAAATCGGTCATTTAACTTGTCAGAAAAACCGGGCAATTTGAGAGATGCTATTGACAGTTCATAGACGTCTATTGACTTTTTAGGTGAAATCCTTAAAAATGACAAAATGATTGCCATGCTGATTGCCTGTTTCAGTGGATACATTGAAGACAGATTTAAATATATAGTACTTGAAAGACAATGTCATATGGAGAAGAAACAAAGGATCGCAATCTGCAGGAAAATTACCGGCTGCAAATAACTCATCCGGAAAGCAAAGACAGGATGTTCCTTAAATTTTCTTGATGAAACGGAGGTCCGATATGGATAAAAGATTCGAAGATATTATAGATCTGGCTATACAAAGAGAGGAAGAGGCTTACAACTTTTATATGAATATTTGTGATACAGTAAAAGATTCAGGTGTGAAATATGCCGTCGAATTGATAGCCGGAGAAGAGAAAAAACACAAGGCCTTTCTCGTCAGTTATCGCGAAGGAAAATATGGCTCAGATTCATTGAGGATGATTGATGTGATTGATTATAAAATAGCCGAGTATCTCGAAGAACCGGAAATATCCAAAGATGCAACTGCCCAGGATGTTTATTTGATTGCTTCTCACCGCGAAGCCAGATCATATCAATTTTATAAGAAACTTGCCGGTCTTCACATTGAAAGCGATACTGCCGCCATGTTACTGAAAATGGCCAATGAAGAATTGAAACATAAAGAAAAGATGGAATATTTATATACCAACACCGCATTTACTCAAACTTCAGGGGGGTGACTATAACTTTTTCACTTTTAGATCAGACCGGGTAAGGAGAGCTCCTTAAACATACAACAAAATGGCTCAAAAAAACACAAACCATTTAATATATTGGAATCTATCTAAAAGAGATTGTTAGGAGGTTAATAGTGAATATCTTTGAAATTGCAAAACAAATAGAAAAAAGCGGGGAAATGTTTTATAGAGATTTGGCTATCAAAGCTACCTATCCAGGTTTGAAAAACATTTTTATCTCGCTGGCAGACGACGAAGCAAAGCACTATATTGCTTTTGTAAATATGGAACAAAAAAAAGATTTTGAATTAACCGATACTAATATCCTGAAAGATGCAAAGGCAATTTTTCAAAATATGAAAGAGAAGGCTGAACTCTTTTCTGAAGAAACTCCTCAGGAAGAGGTTTACCTGGTTGCTCTGGAAAATGAACAAAAAAGTATCAAAACCTACAGTGAACTCCTTGAAACAATAAGCATGAATAACCAAAAAGAAGTTATCAAAAAAATAATCGAAGAAGAAAAGAAGCATGCGTTTTTAATAGAGAACATAATTGAATTTATCAAAAAGCCCATGTTCTGGGTTGAAAACGCCGAGTTTAATCATCTTGATCAGTATTGAAAAACCTCGCAAATAATTTAAGATGAAACAATGAACTTCAGAAATTCAGCATGCTGGTTGCCAGCTTTTTTAGTTATTGCCGGCACAATCTTCGGATGCATGTCATGTGCATCGCAAGGGCTGCCCCGTTTAGGGCTAATTGAAGGGAAATTGGGGCCGTGCCCGGATAGTCCGAATTGTGTTTGCAGCGAGCATGAGGGCAAGGTGTCACGTGTTGAACCGCTGGCATTCACGGGAGATCCTCAGAGTGCATGGAAGAAAGCAAGGGAGGCTGTTCTGGATATCGGGGGAAATATAGAGAAGGAAATGGACGGCTATCTTTGGGCTACCTTCACAAGCAGGCTTTTCCGGTTCGTTGATGATTTGGAACTCAGGATGGATAAGATGAGTCATAATATTCACGTAAGGACGGCATCACGGGTTGGATATTCAGATCTGGGTGTGAACAGAGAAAGGGTTCAGAACCTGCGCAAGAGTTTCAACGAAAAGAGCAATTAGGAAGCTGACAAAGTTATGCAGAATGCACTCAAATAAATATAGATTTAAACCGTCAGCAACAAAGCATATGCTCTTATTGTTTGCGGGCGCCATGTGGATTGCTGCCGGTATTATGCTTTGTTTTATGGCGTACAAATGGCTTAAGGCATATGAGGGAAACAATACTTTATTGTTTACAGGTACAGGATTAACAGGCTCTTTGATTATCCATCATTTCGGATTTTTGCGGGTGGTCGATAAAAATCTCGGGCGAATTATGCAAATGGAAGAGAAACCTTGCTTGTTCTCATTTATGTCGTGGAAAAGCTACCTGATTGTACTCGTTATGGTTTCAGCGGGTATTGCCCTGAGACACTCGCAAATACCAAAAGAATATTTATCTGTTCTCTATCTCGGCATAGGAGCAGCTTTAATCCTTTCGAGCATACGTTACCTCAGACATCTGTATTTCCACTATTATTAAATATCAATAAGTTGTTATTTAATCGGAAAAATATTTCTTTCAAAATGGCAAACTATGGATCCCGAAAAGGAAATGGACAAAAAAGCTCCCGGCGGGGTTTATCTTTGTCAGGTCAATGAAAACATATCGTGTGGCGCATGCTGCGGTCTGTATAATGTCCAAGATTTATCGCGCGAAAAACTATATGATATGCTCTTGCGCAGAACTGATGATTTTTCGAAGGTTCCGCGGGAAGCAGACGCCATTACAAACTTTGGAGAAGAAGTTTTATGCAAAAACAATAAGCGGCCCTACGATGAATTTTACCACTGCCCGTATATAGGACTGATTGGGAAAGAGAGAATGCGTACGGGATGTCTTCTTCATCCTCTGGCCGACGGAAACAACGGAGTAGATTACAGCGGGCTCGGTTTCTACGGCAGCATGACCTGCCATATCTATTTTTGTCCGTCTTACACTATGCTTCCTGAAAACTATAAACGAATTATCCGCGAAGCGGCTGATGACTGGTATTCTTACGGGCTCATCATCACTGAAATCGTTCTCATAAATGCTCTTTTTTCAGAAATTGATAGTTGCCTTCAAAGCAAAATTGACGAAACAGATATTCATATGAATCAGGCCTTGATTGGGATTATTAAAGAATTTATCGGGTTTAAGACTTCCTGGCCATTCAGACCGTCTTCAGTTACTGCCGCCAATTATTTCTTCAAAGATAAGCTCTATGAAAGAAAGCCGGTTGATTATTCCGGAATAAATCCTGACAGACCCGTTTCCCGTTATGATTTGATATTCAGGGAGCTTGGATCAAGCTTTAACTCGGTTGAAGAGTTAAGAAATGCAGAAAGCATGATGGATGACCTTTTTAATAGAGCAAGGGACTGGAAGATATGAGTATAGCAGAGACAAAAGAACTTATGGATGTTGCCCTGGGCCGTGGTAAGGCCGATCTTGTTGTATATAACGGTACTCTCCTTAACGTTTACACCGGTGAATTTATAGAAAAGTGTTCGGTTTCCGTAAAAGGTGAAAAGATAGCCTACGTCGGGGGAAAGCCGGAAGATACAATCGGGAATAATACCGTTGTGATAGATGCAGGCGGCAAAACAATCATTCCCGGACTTATCGACGGGCATGCGCATCTTGCCTGGCTTTATAATGTTTCAGAATTTCTCAAGTATGTCATACCCGGAGGTACCACCACGATTATAACTGAATCAATGGAGATATATCCGGTCCTGGGATATGAAGGGGTTTTGGATTTTCTCGATTCTTTGCGTGATCAGCCTATAAAAATATTTGCAACTGCTCCTGCCATGGTATCAATAAGCAGTTCAGCTCGTGGTGTTCCAAAGAAAACAATAAAAAAGCTTCTTGCAAGAAAGGATATTTTGGGACTGGGCGAAACTTACTGGCAGGCTCTTTTGCAGGACCCTGACTATATGCTCTCTTCTTTTGATGAAACACTTGCCGCAGGAAAAAAGCTGGAAGGACATTCTGCAGGGGCAAGCGAAAAAAAGCTTGCGGCATACGTAGCTTCCGGTATCTCTTCATGCCATGAATCGATAAATGCAAAGGAAGTAATTGAAAGATTAAGGCTCGGCCTTTGCGTTATGATAAGGGAAGGAAGTATAAGAAGAGATCTTGAAGAAATCTCAAAGATAAAAAGCCTGGGTGTTAATCTAAGAAGACTTGCGCTTGTAACAGACGGTGTTACTCCAAAAGATCTCGTTGAAAAAGGTTACATGGAATATATTGTCCAGAAAGCCATAGACTGCGGATTTGATCCTGTAACTTCGGTTCAGATGGCGACTCTAAATGTTGCGGAACACTTTTCACTTGATAATATGATAGGAGGTATTGCCCCCGGCAAATATGCCGATATGCTGATAATTCCAAATCCTTTAATGATTAAAGCCGAGTATGTGATAAGTAAAGGAAAAATTATTGCTGAAAAGGGAAAACTTCTTTCATCACCAAGGGAGCACAGCTTTTCTGAGACAAGCAGGAACAGTATAAAGCTCCCCGGCAGATTAAAGCCCGCTGACTTTGAAATAAAGTTTGAAAACGGTGGATTACAGGCAGAAGTCAGAGTAATCGACCAGATAACCGAGCTTGTCACAAAGGAGGTCAAAATCGTACTTCCTGTTGTTGACGGGAAAATAAATCCCGATACCCGCCTTGATATCATTAAAGTTGCAGCCATAGACAGGAGCAATAATCCCGGAAAAATATTTACGGGCCTTTTAAAAGGCTTCGGGATGAAATCGGGTGCAATTGCTTCAAGCGCTGCCTGGGATAGTTCCGATATCATTGTTGCCGGCGCAAATGATGCCGATATGGCCTGTGCTGTAAACAGGATTAAAGCCTTGCAGGGCGGATGTGTTGTATGCGACAGGGAAAAGATTTTAGCCGAGCTTCCGCTGCCTTTGTTCGGCATAATTTCCGATACTCCGGTTGAAGTGCTTGCGAGACAGATGGATGAAGTAAATAAGGCGGCATCAGGCCTTGGCATTTCATTTCCCGATCCGATGTTGACACTTATGACTCTTACCGGAGCAGCAATTCCATATCTTCGGATTTGCGAAGAAGGACTTTTCAATCTAAAAGAAGGAAAGCCCGCCGGGCTCTTTGTAAAATAGAAATTTTACAATAGAGCCGCATCTTTTCATTCTTGATTACACGGATACTTTCCGATATATTTACATAAAAAACAGAGTCGGTCCGATGAACCGAATAAACTCATTATTTGAAAGGACTGCCATGTCTCAGTCAACAAGATATCCCAAAGAGGTAATTTTAAAAGACCACAGGGAAATTATTATGAAACCTTTTGAAGAAAGTGATCAGGATAAGCTCCTGGAGTTTTATAAAAATTTACCGATTTTACTCAGGTGGTTTTTAAAAGAGGATCCGGATGATGCTATTGTAATAAAAAAATGGATCGATAATCAGAAGGAGGGAAAAGCTTTTTCTCTTATCGCATTTTATGAAGACCGGATAGTTGCCCATGGAACAATGCTGCAGCGCCTTTTTGGCGGAAGAAGGCATGTAGGACGTTTGAGAATAATGGTTGCACCTGATTTCAGGCGGTTACAGCTCGGCACATGGATGATATTTGAGCTATTAAGGCGCGGAATGGAGATGGGTCTTGAGAAGATCAGGGCAGATTTTGTGGTAGGACTCGATGATTCAGCCATTGAAGCTTTTAAAAAACTTGATTTCATAGAGGAAGCCGTTCTCAGAGATTATGTGAAGGATGAGAAGGGAAACTACTACAACTACAAGATCCTGATTAAGCAGCTTCATAAGGAATTGAGCGATTTCTGACAACAACCGATGACACATCCAAATCAAAAAATTCTTATCTGGCCGGCCGGAGAATGCAATATAACTATTAAATCATTTTGCAGCCCTGATGATATAGCCTCCTTGTCTTTAAAAGATACATTTGTGGAATCGAGCAACTATAACCCGATCTTGTCAAAAAAAGAAAGTCTTATTAGTGCTTCGCTGCAGAAGGATACAAATGTAACAATTGCATACACTGATGAGAGGAAAATTGTAGGTATTAGTATCCTGCAATACCCTTCTCGCGAAGAAAGGTGGGTAAAAATTGAGAACCGTGTGATGATGGAGGTTTCTGTAATCGAGGTGGCAACAAAATGGAGATCAAAGGGTATATCCAAAAAGCTTTTTGAGCTTCTTTTTGAACATCCTCTAAAGGAGTACCGTATTATTTACATGGTTGGATATTCCTGGACATGGGATGTCGCAGGAACAGATCTATCTATTATACAGTACAGGAATATGCTTATAAACCTTTTTTCACATTTTAAATTCAGGATATATCTGACCAATGATCCTAATGTTTTGCTTTGTCCGGAGAACCTTTTCATGGCAAGAATAGGGGCCAATATATCTGAAAAGGTACAAATGAAGTTTAAATGGTTACGATTTAATCTGGATAATTAGGTGACAGAGAGGGTCGGGTAAAATAGGACAGGTGCATAAGTGAGAAAGTTGCTCTATAATGAACCCCAGGAGGATCAGGATATGAGCAAAAGACCAAGACGGAATCATGCACCGGCGTTTAAGGCCAAGGTGGCGCTGGAGGCCCA
>JAHJQU010000341.1 GCA_018819005.1 Pseudomonadota bacterium
AGACTTAACCAGCGCCGTTGTCAGCTATAAAATCCTAATACGAGGGGTGGCCGGAATCATCCGGAATAGGTGGCCGGAATCATCCGGAATGGGTGGCCGCCTTCGTCCGGAATCGGTGGCCGGAATGGCCCGGAATACGCATATTATTTACTATATAAAGTTTGGACATTGAATTATATTTTTTCTTGCCTTTTATACGTCGTTGGAATATTTAAAAACATTATAACTATAAGAAAAAAATAATATAAATTGAATTTTGAAGATGCTTCAAGTTTCCTCAAGCCTGATAAAGATTATATCTAATACTGTTGTTCATGGAAAAAATAAGGAATTACGAATCAGGGACTAAATCACATATATTAATTCTGATAGTATAAAAGGTTGAATTTACAAAGATCCCTTGGATAATCAAGTGGAAGCAGAGAAGTTGATCTGTAACCCACCAGGCGGAGCATTATAAACAATTCTCTAAATCGAAATGAGAAAGGACCATATTATTCAAAAATCTCCGTTTGTCAGGGCAGAATGGGATGAAGATCCGTTCTTGTAGGGAGTCACCTACAAATAATGTCAGGTTTCCCTGACAGACAAACTCCCTAAAAATCTATATTTAGATTTTTTGGTATACTGAAACGTCATAAGCAAGCCTCACATAAAAACTTCCAATATTAACTCCTCGGGTTTTGTAATCGAGAAGGCGGAGCTTTGAGTGCTTTATTGAAAATTTATCAGATTCAGGATAATGACATATTTATAGGTTTTCAAAAAATATCAACGCTGTTAAATCTTTCATCTCATGTTCACTCTTTTCGATGTCCGCCAAAGGTCCGCCAATCAGTATGGCGGGATCTTCGGCTTTTAGATATCCTATCTTCTACTCTTTCAACTATAAATCATGAACCAGAAACCAGAGACCGGTCTTTTACCCCGACGTACGGTTTTTCGAACACTCAAAACAATTTATTTGTTGACCTATATATTGATGAACGTCCCCTATATTTCACCGGTCCCCGAAAAACCTTAAATACTTTGAGAAGGAGATAATATGCCTGAAATTATCCTGAAAACAGATATGCCGGATAAAGCCGCCAAAATTTTGATCGAGGCTTTGGAAACTGAATCGTTCCGTCTGAAATACAGCATGACGCTAGCGCAAAAACGGCTTTCTAAATTTGAAAAGAAATACAAAGTTTCTTCAGAAAAATTTATTAATGCCTGGAGCGCTGAAGATCTGGAAGGTAAAGATATGGAATATGTCGAATGGGCGGGTGAGTACAAACTCTCAATACGCCTGAATGAGCGCTTGGCTGCATTAAAGAGTATTGAACATGTCGCTTCGTAATTACCTTGATTCTTTTCACCAAGCGATAGGGAAAATCGACGACTATGGCTTTGCTGAATCTATTGATATTAAAGAAGAAATAAGACCTGCAAAACAAGCTGTAACAAATGCAAAAATTAATCTGGTTGATGGGTCTGTTTTGCAAATTAAAATATATATTGATGCTAAATATAAAATTGAAGTAATCAGTTATGCTTACCAATACCATGATGCAAAGGGCAAGTTGATATTCAGATATGATAATGCACGCCATAAGCCGGCATTGGGATTCAAAGATCATAAGCACCTGTATGACGGCACAATGGTTCAATATTCCATGCCGGATATATCCGACGTGGTGGACGAGGTGATCAAATATATATAAAGCAGGATTGAAACCCGGCGGTAACTTGCAGGAAAATAGAACATCCCCATTAATTTACAAAGGATTCAGCTTGATGGAAGTTATAAAGTTAACAGCGTCCCTCTGTCCCTTAATTTCATGGCGACCCCCTCGATTCCCGAAGGTCCGCCAATCAGTATGGCGGAATAAGAAAGTTTAAATGTTTAAGACGTCCCCCATTTGGCCCGTCCCCCATTTGGCCCCGTTATTTCGATGTACGAAGTACGATATTCGATGTCCGGCTTTTCGATGTCCGCCAAAGGCCCGCCAATCGGTTTGGCGGGATATTCGGCTTCTAAAAAAAGGGAGAAACGCATGAAATCATGGGCGTCCCCATGTTAGTCCCTGAAGGGAGATTGCCGTCATTGCGAACTGTGATGGATCAGTTGCGTGATGTGGCTGGCTTTCGTATTGGAGCGGAGTTATATGCCGATCTTATGAGAGAAAGCAGTGAAAACAAATAATTGACAATTATCCGCCTTCAGCCTTCAGGCTTTTACTTTTTACTCTTAACTTTTTATTTTATTTCTTAAATCTTAAAACTTAATACTTGGTTAACAAAAAGAGAGAAACGCATAAAAGAATGGGCGTCCCCATATCCCATACAACTAGATTCCCGAAACAGCATGATTATGGGAGTTATGCAAAGGTCTCAAAACCTGATACATTCTATTGATATTGTTGTATTATTAACAAGAGAAAAACGCTGTGCACGCTCTGCACGGATGTCCCCTATTTACTTCAAATCTTACTTGAAAAGTAACACTATGTGTGATATCTTCAGGAGCATCTTATAAGAATCTTCAAAAATGCTTGGTTTGTTCGATTTGCGCGTGCTCAGAAGATCTCTGATGACACACTTCGCGAAGTGATTATGAGGGTTGAGAGTGGGCAAGTGGATGTCAACTTGGGTGGGGGCGTGTTCAAACAACGCATTGCCCGACCTGGGCAAGGAAAGTCGAAAGGCTTTAGAACGATAATTTTGCTCCGTGAAGGGCACATGGCGTTTTTCGTATATGGATTTGCCAAAAGTGAGCGAGACAACATCCACAAGGACGAGGAAGAGCAGTTCAAGAAGATGGCCAAGCATGTATTGTGGCTTCCCGAAGATCAATTGGAAATCCTGATCGCAAACGGTCAGATTGAGGAGGTTGAAAGCAATGACGAAAAAGTATCGAAGTGAAGCTTTCGCTGCGATCCATGAAACCATGGATGCGCTGCATGAGGTCGGTGCGATCGACAAGCAGACGATGCGCGAGTTCGATGAGGCTTGTCTGACCACAGTGCGCGCGCTCAGCCCTGAGGAAATCAAGACTATACGCCTTCGCGAGCGAATCTCTCAGCCGGTCTTTGCGCGCTATCTGAATGTCTCTAAAAACCTCGTTTCGGATTGGGAACGGGGTGTCAAAAAACCTGGTGGCCCTGCTTTACGGCTGCTGACGGTAATCGGGGAAAAGGGGCTGAAGGCGATTGTGTAACATCAAAAAAACGAAACCTTTGCGTCCTTTGTTTACCCAGTTAAATTTTCGCAGAAACGAGCGAAGCGGATTTAACCAGGGGCGCCTTCGCGGTTCATATTCTTTGCGGTTTTGAAGTTCAAACACACGATAAAGAAAAAGAAAAAATGAGAAATATCAAATATATATTGCCTGTGCACGCTCTGCACGAACACCCCCTAGTCTATTTGCCACACACCCCATTATTCGGTTGTTTTTGACATATATTTAAGTTATTTGATATAAAAATAGTTAATCTTCATTAATCAAACATCTATGGTGAGAAAATGGAAACATATACAGTAATAAAAAAAGGAGCAAGTATTCAACATTGTTTAAATATTCCTCCCGAATTTATAAATGAGGATCTGGAAATTACAATAAAACCCGTACGGTACGGAGGGATGGTCAGAGAGAAAATTGAAAGTATATTTGAAAAACATGAAAATACGAAACCTTTTGAATCCATCTCTGATCCTGTAAAATGGCAGAAGGGAATACGAAGTGACTGGTAACAAGGGGCTTTTCGACAGCAATATCATAATATATCTTTCGAAGCGCGAGATACCCTTGTCAATTGTTGATCAATTTGATGAAATCTTCGTTTCTGTGATAACTTATATGGAGATTTTAGGGTATGTTTTTGATGATATAAAGGAAGAAATATTTGTAAAAGATTTATTGTCTGTTTTTAAAACTATTTATATTGATCAGCGGATCGCTGATATTGCAATAACAATTCGAAAGAAAAAAAGGATAAAATTGCCCGATGCCATAATTGCAGCAACAGCTATTTCAGAGGGGTTATATCTGGTTACAAGGAATGTTGAAGATTTTCATGATATTGATTTAAAACTTACAAACCCTTTTAAATAAAAATCAGACAAGCCGGTCCCCTATTTGCGTCTAACCTTCAATAGTGGAGCCGCCGCGGGCGATGGCTTATTGCCTGTCCGGCTTCCGGCCGGCAGGCAACAATCCTGTCAATCCTGTCTAAAAAACTTCGCGTCCTTTGCTCCTTGGCGGTTCAAATTCTTTATGGCAACCGGCAAAACGAGGGAAACGCATGAATGCATGGGCGACCCCATGTCTTTCCACTGGAGGGTATAATATGAACGAAGAAACTCTGCTTCGAAGAATTACCAAAGATTCAAACATAATGTTGGGCAAACCAGTTATTAAAGGCACCAGACTTACAGTAGAGCTTATCGTCGAAAAATTGGCTTACGGAGCAACATATAGGGATTTAAAAGAGGACTATCCTTTTATTGCCGAAGAAGATATCCGTTCAGCGCTCTTATATGCAGCAAAGTGTTTATCTCGGGAGGAGATCTACGCAGCCTGACTAATATGGCATCTTTGCGCGAACCGAAGTCGGCCATTCTCTTTGGACCGGCACCCGATTCGTCTAAAAACCTTAGTTTTTTTTGTTTAACCGGGGCGGTTCAAATTCTTTGCAGTTTTTTCGGTTTCTTGCTTTTGCTTCTGCCGACAGGCAACAATCCTGTCAATCCTGTTGATCCTGTCTAATAACCTTTGCGTTCTTGGCGCCCTGGCGGTTCAATCTTTTATTTCATGTTTCACGCTTTTCGATGCCCGCCAAAGGCCCGCCAATCGGTTTGGCGGGATATTCGATGTCCTATATTAGGCTTCTAAAAAACGAGGGAAACGCATGAATGCATGGGCGTCCTCATGAACTCCCCCGAACCCAAGTAAATACTTAATTTATGTTTAATAACGTCTATAGAGAGAAAAGGATACTAATCACCGGCCACACTGGTTTCAAAGGTTCCTGGCTAGCGATTTGGCTGAAGGAATTGGGAGCAGAGATCATCGGCTATTCCCTTGATCCACCCAGTGATCCCAACAATTTTGAAGCAACGAAGCTCCGGGAGAAAATAACGCACATCCACGGAGATATTCGCGATCTCGACCGGCTGATGGAGACTTTCAACAAATATCAGCCTGAATTTATCTTTCACCTCGCAGCCCAGCCCCTTGTCCGCCTCTCCTACGATGAACCGAAAATGACCTTCGACACGAACGTCGGCGGCACGGTCAATGTGTTTGAGGCCGTCCGCAAAACCCCCAGCGTCAAAGTTCTGGTCAACATCACCAGCGACAAATGCTATGAAAACAAGGAATGGGTCTGGGGCTACCGGGAAAATGACCCGATGGGCGGTCATGATCCCTACAGCGCATCCAAGGGTTGTGCGGAACTCGTTTTCAGCGCTTACCTCAAATCATTCTTCTCTCAGAACGCCACGAAAGGAAGGGGCATCGGCGCAGCCTCCGCACGAGCCGGCAACGTTATCGGTGGAGGCGACTGGGGTGCGGATCGCCTTGTACCCGATTGCATCCGTGCCCTGAGCAATCAACAACCCATAGGCATCCGCAGCCCCCATGCTGTCCGGCCCTGGCAGCACGTCCTGGAACCCCTCGGTGGTTACCTGCAACTCGGCGCTGCCCTGTGGCAAGATCCTCAAAAATATTCCGGACCCTGGAACTTCGGCCCCGATGACGGCAGCCATCTTACGGTTGCTGAAATGGCTGACAGGCTGATCCAATACTGGGGCGCGGGTTCCTGGGAAGATATTTTCAACCCAACAAACTCCATGAACTCTATAAACTCAACAAACCCAACAAAGGCCCTTCACGAGGCTAATCTTCTCAAGCTGAATTGCGATAAGGCCCACGCCGATCTTAACTGGCACAGCGTCCTCACGATTGACGAGTGTTTGCAAATGACGGCGGAGTGGTATAAAAAATATTACTCAGGAAATCAGGAAAATAACATGTATCAATTCAGCTTGGTGCAAATTCATAAGTATGCAGAAACGACAAAGCAAAAAAGGCAAATCATCTTGCCCACCCCTGAAGATATCCGTACCCAAATCCTTGCCCTCGTCAAAGAGTACCACGGGGCGAAATTTGCCCCCAAAACCTTCGACCCCGGCAAGGACTTGCTCCATTACGCCGGCCGGGTGTTCGATGCGGAAGAGATCGTGAATCTTGTCGATGCGAGCCTGGACTTTTACCTGACAGCCAACCATTACGCCGAGCGCTTTGAATCTGAATTTGCCGATTATCTTGGCCTATCCAATGCCCTGCTCGTGAATTCCGGTTCCTCCGCTAATCTGGTTGCCTTGACGACTCTGACTTCGCCGAAGCTCAAAGATCGCTGTCTAAAGCCCGGCGATGAAGTCATTACCACCGCCTGCGGTTTCCCCACAACGCTTAATCCCATTTTGCAAAATCAACTTGTCCCCGTTTTCGTCGATGTGAATCTCGGCGATTATACTGCCATCCCGGAAAGACTTGCCGCAGCCATCGGCCCGAAGACGAAAGCTATCATGATGGCTCACACGATGGGGGTGCCCTTCCATATTGATGCTGTCATGGACCTTGTGAAAAAGCATAACCTCTGGCTCATCGAGGACAATTGTGACGCCTTGGGCAGCAAATACACCTTGCCATCCGCAGCTCTCCACTCTTCGCTCTCGGCTCCAGGCTCTCATCTCTCAGCTCGCTTGACCGGAACCTTCGGCCACCTCTCCACCTTTTCCTTCTACCCCGCCCATCACATCACCCTGGGAGAAGGAGGCTGCGTGGCCACGGATGACGATGATCTGGCCCGCATCGCCCGATCCATCCGCGACTGGGGCAGGGACTGTTATTGTGCCGGGGGAGAAAACAACACCTGTGGGAAACGCTTCAGCCAGCAATTTGGAACCTTACCATACGGCTATGACCACAAATACGCTTACAGCCACATCGGCTACAACCTCAAGGTAACGGACATGCAGGCCGCCATCGGCTGCGCACAGTTGCAAAAGCTCGACCAATTCATCACCAGGCGAAAAGATAACTTCAACAAACTCAATGAACTCATTAAACCCTACGAACCCTATCTAAAGCGCTGGTCTGGAAAAATTGTACAGTTGTTTAAGTGGTAAAGTTGCTCTAAACTGAAATAAAGTAACAGAAAGGAGCAGCGGGAACATGAAGAAATTGAGAAGGAATCATGGAGCAGCGTTTAAAGCAAAAGTAGCGAT
>JAHJQU010000342.1 GCA_018819005.1 Pseudomonadota bacterium
AAACAAACATGTATCAATAACCGATTTGCGTTCATACGAAAACGCGCCTGAAGGAAACCGTTTTCTGGTTTACACGCTTTTTTCAGAAGCGGTTGCAAGCGTCAGCATCCGATACGATGATCCTGGCAGGCAAAGTATATCCGTGAGTGTCGGGCATAATATGTTTAACCCAAAATGCAAGGTAAATGTTGGAAAAATGCTTTCAAAATTCGGCGGTGGAGGGCACAAAGGTGCAGGCGCCTGCAGATTTTTGGCAAGCAAGGCAGGAGAATATATTCCTCAAATCATTTCAACCCTCATTGAAAACAGACCTGAAGAATAATGACTGCTTCGCAAAAAGTCATTCTGCTGTGTTGCACTTCATCTTTCATCATTACAGCGTACCATTAAGTATGCACACTTCGGGCCCAGCGTTTGCGGTATTCCTCAAGCTTCGCGCGCCTTGCATAATGAGCTTTTTACTTTGCCGTCTGAATTTCGATTGTTTACGAGTCCATCAATAATAGGGATTGACTTTTTTTAGCCGTTTCGTTAACCATGCTATAGTCAATGGTTAACGAAAAACCTATGCTGGTCTTTTATCTTATAATTATATTCATTATTTCAATTAGATACCCGAGGGGGATGAAGTTAAGGGACGAATATTAAATATTCTCAGGGCTGAAAACGAGATAGTTTCCGGTGAAACAATAAGCTCTGTTCTTGGTATTTCGAGGGTATCCATATGGAAACACATGCATAAACTTTTGGAGGCTGGTTATGATATCAGATCAACCCCAACCGGGTATCAGCTTGTAAGCTCGCCGGATGCTCTTTACCCCTGGGAGTTTCCGGGAAGAGAGAAATATATCCATTATTACGCTGAAGCTTCTTCGACAATGGATATTGCAAGAGATCTTGCCCGCAAAGGATGCCCTTCATTTACGGTGGTCATTGCCGGGCGTCAGACTAATGGGCGTGGGCGTTTAAAACGGATCTGGCTGTCTGATGAAGGCGGGCTCTATTTTACTGTTGTGATAAGGCCTGACATTCCCCTAATAATGAGCTCAAGAGTCAATTTTATGGTTTCTGTTGTTCTTATTAAAACATTGCGAGGTATGTTCGGTGTTGAAGCCATGGTGAAATGGCCCAATGATATACTGATTGGCGGTAGAAAAATATCGGGGATGCTTTCAGAAATGGAGGCAGAAGGAGATTTCGTTTCATTTATAAATATTGGAGTAGGAATTAACGTAAATAATGATCCTGTCCAGGAAGAGCCGACGTCAACTTCCCTGAAGCGGCTTATTGGAAGAAATGTATCGAGAAAAGAGATATTGGGCAGCTTTCTGAATTTATTTGAAAAAAGAATTAAAGAAGATAATTATGATGATGTTATGCTTCAATGGAAGGAAAATACGATAACCTTAAACAGAGAGGTAAAAATCGTTACGTCTTCCGGAGAATTTCATGGAACCGCAATTGATATAGATGATAATGGCTCTCTGCTTCTAAAACAGTCCGACGGTTGTATAAAAACTGTTCTATTCGGGGATTGTTTTCACGTAAACGGCAGAGACTGATGGACTTGTAAAAAGTCATTTTCACACAAAGATCACGGAGGAGACAAAGAAAAACCTGAGTGTTTTCAATAGCCCTTTCTTCGTGCCTTTGTTCCTTCGTGTGAAAAATTGACTTTTTGCGAAGCAGTCAAGACTGATAAAACAGGACGTTAAAAATATATGAAGAATATTAATTCGGATCTTCAAATGATGGTGTACGCTTCGCTTCTTGCGGCTCTGACGGCAGTCGGCGCTTACCTTTCAATACCAATAGGTCCGGTTCCGATAGTTCTTCAGAGTCTTTTTATTCTCCTTGCCGGAGTGTTGCTTGGAAGAAAGTGGGGAACTGCAAGTGTTGGGATATATCTTCTTGCCGGAGCATTCGGGCTTCCTGTTTTTGCAGGCGGTGCCGGCGGAATGGGGCGGTTCTTTGGGCCAACAGGCGGCTACCTGCTTGGTTTTCTTCCGGCAGTTTATATTACCGGCCTGATCAGTGAAAAAAGAAAAAAAAATGTTTTGATGGATGTATTTGCGATGACTTGTGGATCGGTACTGATTTATGCATTCGGGATTTCATGGCTCAAGGTTATTACGGGGATGGGGTTGAACAAGGCTGTTGCTGTCGGAATGCTCCCTTTCCTTCCCGGCGATGCGTTAAAAATTGCTGCCGCAGCATTTATAGCGAGATCTGTCAGGCCGTTGATCGGAAATGGCCGATCATGAATATAATTGAAATCAAAGAATTGAGTCACATGTTTTCAAACGGTACCCTGGCCCTTGATAACATTGACCTTTCGGTAAAACAAGGCGAGTTTATAGTTATTGCAGGCCCTAACGGTTCAGGGAAAACAACTCTGCTGAGACATTTAAACGGGCTGCTTTTTCCAACCGGCGGAATCGTACTGGTGGATGGTGTCAGTGTATCTGAAGATCCGGTAAGAGCAAGGCGGATTGTCGGCATGGTGTTTCAGGATTCCGATACTCAGATAATAGGCGAAACCGTGTGTGAAGATGTGGCTTTTGGTCCCGAAAATCTTTGTCTGGACAGAAAAGAAATTGAACAAAGAATCTCCGATGTTTTAAGAATTACAGGGCTTACCTGTTTGGCTGATGCAAAGCCGCACCTGCTTTCAGGAGGAGAAAAGAGGAGGCTTGCCATAGCCGGTGTTCTTGCCATGAAACCCGAAGTCCTTGCTTTTGATGAGCCTTTTTCAAACCTTGACCATCCCGGGACAAAACAGGTGCTGAAACAGATAATTGAACTGCATAAAAGAGGCCGTACAATCATTATTACAACCCATGATCTTGAAAAGGTGATTGCCCATGCAAACCGTTTGATAATAATGACAGACGGCAAAATTGCAAGAGCAGGCTCTCCGGAACAAATTATTTCAGATACAGAAATGTTTGGAATAAAGGAGCCGTATTTTTCACGAATGGGGCTTGGAATGATATCATGGCTGAGTTGACCTCTTTTAGCTACCGTCCAGGAATATCCCTTATTCATAAAATTGATGCCAGATTTAAATTATTGTTTATTGTCATAATAGGTCTTTCGAGTCTTGAAGCTTCCCCGTCCGGTGTTTTACTGCTTTTCCTGTTTGTTGTTTACGGGCTAGCCAGGATCGGAATAAGCCTTTGGCAGGTCGCAAGAGATCTTTCTTTCTTTATATTTTTTCTGGCGTTTGTTTTTGCTATTCGGGCATTTTCTGCCGGTGGAGCTGTTTTTATTAATATTTTCGGTATGAGCTTAACATATGACGGTTTGATTGAAGGGTCACTTGTTTGTCTGCGGATTGTTCTTATGATTCTTCTCGGTCTTTTATTTACTTCTACAACCAGGACTGCCGAAGTCAAGGCTGCTATTGATTGGATATTGAGGCCATTACCGTTTATTTCAGGTGGCAGAGTTTCAACCATGACAGGTCTTATGATGCGTTTTATACCTGTTATTCTGGAGCAGGCCAGAGAAACTGCAAGCGCTCAAAAGGCAAGAAGTATTGAAAACAGGAAAAATCCAATCTATCGAATGGTCAAGTTTTCAGTCCCGCTTATAGAGAGAATTTTCTATAACGCCGGCAGAATTTCCATGGCTATGGAAGCAAGATGTTATTCCGATATAAGAACCGGCCAAAAATTATCATCAAAAATAAATGACTGGATATCTCTTCTTGTGATTATATCGATATGCATTATTTCTGTTTTATATTTATGAGGTATTAAATCAGATATCTTTCCTTTAACCTAAACCATTGTTCATCCGGAAGTTAACAATTGCCCCTTTTAGAGGTGGTTGTTAATTTGATTCCTCAAAAAGCCGGATCATTTTTTCTTCGTACCAGCAGTCAAATGAAAGATTATTGATAAATCCATTATGGCCGCCATAACTGTGAATTACGAGATTTACAGGTTCATTTGCTTTGAGCCTGTAAAAATCGTCAACGGGTATGACAGGATCATCTTTTGAAATTATTATGGTTGTAGGAATTCTGATGTCATTTAAAGTGTGGTTTGTTATCGTGTAGCCCCTGAAATATTCGGTTGCATCCTTGTAGCTGCTGTAGTGCTCTATGAGCATGTCTGTGATGCTGCGGCAGGACTTTAATGGAATAATCCCTCTGAAATCATATAGTTCAGGAAACAGCTTCTGTTTCAGTGATAATGAGCGCCGCCATTTTATAAGAAAATATCTTCTTATAATTATATCCCTGTCTATGGCATTTGTTGCCTTATCCGGATTTATCACAGGACTGATGCTGACTATGTGACGTAAATTTATTACGGGTTCTTTTGAAAGCATTTGCCCGATGCGCAGTGCAAAATTTCCCCCGAGAGAAAATCCGGCAAGAAATAGAGGGGAATCTCCTGCAATTTCAGATACAGTTTTAACAGCGGCAAATACCTCATCAATCAGTGTTGCATAAAAGAGTCCCCTGTTAAGGTGATGGCTTTTTCCGTGATCCCTGAAATTTAACCTGAAAACAGAAAAACCATTGTTAAAAAGAAATCTTCCTGCGCTTAAAATATAGGCAGATTCGATACTCCCTTCCCATCCGTGCATAAGCAATACA
>JAHJQU010000343.1 GCA_018819005.1 Pseudomonadota bacterium
AAAAAGCCGGTTTTTCACATTTTTCTTTGTGTCCTCAGTGAGCTTTGTGTGAGAACGACTTTAAAAAATAGGTTGTACGTTTATAGGAAAATAGGCGTAATTGCAAAGCTGTAATCGGGTATTACAAATGTTTTACAAATGTGGGAATGACATGAAAGGAGGGATTTTAATATAAAATGGGGGGGTCTTAATAAGAAACGGAACCTCTATATAAATTTTATAGAACATCTTTTGCACACTTGAGTCATATACCTCCGGCAAAGTCGGAGGCTTGAATTTATGAACCGCTCAAAGCGGATTAAAATTGTTGAACCACCTGAAGGTGGTTATTTCTCAAATATATTACATCCCGGGGAAAAAATGGTGTCGCATCCATCCGGCAAAGCATAATAACTGTATTGCTTCGATGTTGCCCTTTTTTCATAATTGATCAGAGCTTTATGTTCCGGAAATGGAGCAACCCCCTTTCTGACTGCCTCTCGCCGCATCTCCAGAAACATGGTTTTCGGGTCAAGATCCACCGGGCAGACTGCCCCGCAAAGACCGCAGAGGCTGCATTCAAAAGGCAGGGACTGCTGCCGGCGGTCCTTGGGATCGTATGTGTCTCGGCAATATATTTGGGTGTGCCGTATTTTTTTAAAAACCGGCATTCCTTTTGACAAAGGGGGCATTCAATGCATTTTTCTTTGATAGTTTCAAGGGTGTTCATTCCCGCGACTACCCCTTATAAAACCTCGAAGGCCCTTCCAGGACTTCCCACTCCGCTTCCTGAAAAACCCTTTTACATTCCGAGACGGTCATCCCCCGTTTCCCTTCGGTTTCTTTTTCCGTATCGCGGGGATTGGCGCCTGCTTCGGCCCAAAACAAGTTGGCCCCGGCGGCTGCGCCGATACTATTGGGCTCATGGGTGCAGTTTCCCGGAATGGCATAACCCAAGGCCAACCTGACCACAGCTCAATCATCCTATCAATCTCCTTCGACCTTGCTTACATTAAAATCTCTCTTTCCCCATATCCCGCCGAATATTTTTCTCAATATTTTTTCATCTACCCGGGCCATTAACTGCTCATCGTAATCCCATTCCTCTTCCCGGTTCTCCTGGAAAGGTTTTTTTTCGGGCTTCTCTTTTTCCACAACGGTGGTCACAGCTTCTCTTTTACCAACCCGGTTATGACGACTTCTATTGCGATTTAACCAGCGATGACAATCATCATGGGTACCCACATAAGAAAAATAGAGGTGATCTCCCCGCTTAAAACAAATCATGCGAAAACCATCCCCCAGGTCATATTTGAGACAGCCCTCGATCCGCTTCTCTCCCCAGCCAGTCAACTTCCAGACTTTTTTTAAGTCGGGGGGTCCGTTTCGGGTCAAGGCCGCCAGGAGTTCGTGGGCTTTCTGGGCGGTTGTTGCCGCTTTTCCTCCTCGTTTCCAGAGGGATTCAAGTTCTCTTTCGAATCTTCTTTCCATATGAACAAATCGAATCATTTTTTTACCGTCACAGGTGGTCTCGCCGATAAGAAAATCAGAAAATTTGAATTTCAACCTTTTATCATCTCAACAAACGCGCTGGCTACCTTGTAAATAAGAATAACAGGCTTTCCGTCTCCGGGAAGGATATCTGCACGTCCCTTGAAGCGTGAATTAGGATTAATGAATCTCTTTATCGAATTTGTCTGAGGATAGTTTGAATTGCTCGAGATAGATATCCAGCAGCTCTCCAGACAGGTAATACATCCTGTTTTCTGTTCTTCTGATGCCTTTCTGTTACCACCAAATTTAATATTGAAACCTTTCCCTGCTTCATCAACAAATATCTCATTGAATGAGACTTCTTTCCCCAGTCCAGGCCATGTTGCTTTTACATCCAGAGTGTCTCCTTCCACATATTTGCCAACGGTATCCTTTGTTAGATTATTGCCAGGTTTGGCACCTATCTTGTTGAGAGCGTCATGAAAATCCAGCTGGTTTGCATATGCCCTTAATATTGCCCTGTCTTGAAATTTGCCGTCTTTAAAAACAACTCCCCAATGGACATTTGATTGGTGGACGTTCATCTCATGAACTTCTGTATAAATGAACACTCTTTTATTCTTTTCGTCTATCATCAGAGTGTTTCCCTTTGTCGGAAAATTCTGTGATTCACTTTTGGCAGCTTTAGCTTTGTTTTTTTCTGATGTCTCTCCAAGTGCTTGTATTCCGTTAAAAGAATAAAGTCCTGCCGCACAAATGCCGGCACCGATTGTCTTCAGAAAATCACCCCTGCTCAATTTTTTTGAATTGCTTCTTTTTTCCTGACCCATAACTCTTCCTTGGAAGATGTTTTAAAAATATATCTTTGAACTTGTTATTTCCTTGTAGTCTTGCAACAAGGTTTCTTTATACCCTCTCGTCAAGGGATGGGATGTTCACTGTTAGATACCCTGCTGCTGCAGAAAGGGTTATGTATCTTCATAAAAGGTCTGTTAATTCTTTTCGTGATTTGTAGTATCTGTAAAAGACAGGTATGAGTGATACCGCAATAATCAAGCTAATACCTATTATAAATGTCGAGGGAATTTTCCCTTTGATTATGTCTAATAAAGAGCTTGAAAAGACAATAAACGCGATGCAGGCCGGAAGCATGCAGATAAAGGAAGTCACTGCATAGGGAATAAAACCTATTTTAGTCAGCCCAAAGGCATAATTCAGGAG
>JAHJQU010000344.1 GCA_018819005.1 Pseudomonadota bacterium
CTTTCTTGACTGGAAACGTTCTATAACAACAACGCCCATTTTGGAAACCCAGTATGGGTCGGAACCGAAAATTCTTCCGGACATAACGCTTCCGGCACTTTCCGGCGCAACATCCATAACAGGTGCCATATTCATATTTATACCAACCTCCAGGAGCTCAGAAGCTGTTGTCTCGGCATAACCTGCAGCATCTTCCTCGCTTTTCATCGCAGGATTTCCGGGGAACTGGGTGAAGGGTTCTTTAAGTCTTGCAACCTGGCCGCCTTCCTGATCTATCGCAATAATAAGAGGAGGCTGTCCGCATGACCGGGCGTAATCCTGCACCGATTTACAAAGATTTTTTATCTGTCCGGGGTTTTTTATGTTCCCTGTAAAAAGAATTATTCCACCGATCTTTAAAGTATCAATAAGGAACATAAGTTCCCGTGTAAGTTCCGTGCCGTCAAAACCAACCATCAGCCGCTGACCCGCTATCTGCTCCGAAGAAAAATCCGCAATATTCATTATAATATCTCTGCTAATTGTTATTGATCCAAACCTGACAGCTTCATAAAAAGTTAATTTTTCACACGAAGGCACAAAGGCACGAAGAAAGGCATATTGAAAACATTCAGGTTTATCTTTGTGTCCTCCGTGATCTTTGTGTGAGAATGGTTTTTTGTAAAGCCGTCAGGCCTTAAAGAGTCATTGCGATCAAAGCGGCGCCAATTGCTCCGGTTAACTGGGCCATTTCTGAAACTTCTATCGATTTACCGGTCTTGCCCTCGAGGGCTTTTACAACCCCTATATTCTTCGCTACCCCGCCCGTCATCATGACAGGAGAAGTCAGGCCCAGCCTGCCTGCCATTGCTGCAACCCTTGAGCCGATAGATTCATGAATTCCCGCTATGATGTTTTTTCTTTTTTCGCCTTTCGCAATGAGCGATATCACTTCAGATTCGGCAAAAACCGTGCAAAGGCTGCTTATCTTTGCCGGATTGTCGGCCTTAAGGGACATTGATCCAAAATCATTTATATCCACTTCAAGCGCTCTTGCCATCACTTCGAGGAATCTGCCCGTCCCGGCTGCACACTTGTCATTCATGGCGAAATCTTTCACTTTTCCTGCTTCATCCATAACTATCGCCTTACTGTCCTGCCCTCCTATGTCTATCACGGAGCGGACAGCAGGATTCAGAAAATGGGCGCCGGCCGCATGACACGTTATCTCGGTTATGCTTTTTCCCGCGAAGGATATGCTGTTTCTACCGTAGCCAGTGGCAACAATTCCTTCAATTTCAGACCGGTTGACACCCGATCCCGAAAGGATCTTTTCAAAAACAGCGTCACCCGCATTTTTTGAGTTATAGCCTGTAACTATAACCGCGGTTGACAAAAGCTTTCCGTCCTTAACCAGGGCAGCCTTTGCAGTAATAGATCCTACATCAATACCCAAAGTAATCATCTCTTTTCACCTTGCCTTTAATACTTCCATGAATGCGTCTATTCTTGTTTCGATCTGGCTTTCAGAAAAGCTTCTTTCATCAACCATGTCGGCTTCTATAATCAATGTGGGAATTTTTCTTTTTTCCTGCACAATCCTCTGTATATCATACTGGCCAAAAGAATAGGGTTTGCAGCTTCTGTTCGAATGCATGACAACTCCATCCGCATCGTACTTATCTACCATTTCTATTACGGTCTCAGCCATTTCATCAACGCCGATATTAAGATATATCCTCGAATACCCTTCGGCCATGGTACCCAAAAAATCGTTCTCATCTATGTATTTCAAAGAGCCGCACCATGCCGATGTGTAGGTATCAGCCACCAGGCACGCATCGTGTGCGGCAAATTTTTCTGAAAGCCATTTTGTCTTATACCATACGGGCAGGTTATCCCACAGGAGCCTGTATTTTTCATTAGGGACAGCGCTGATCCCTGACGCTATCCGCTCTTTCATTTCCTCAAGCAACCCGGTATAGTAGTCAATAACGGTCTGGGTCCCGCGAAGTGTGACTATCAGCGCAAGATGGAAAAACGCGTCAAAAGCGCTCAGGGGCGCAGGCTTATGCGCTGCGGTATCCAACACTTCCTGCCAAAGCCTCTGTCCCCTGACAGAAAGTTTTCCAACCTCAGCCATCCTGTCAAAATCACATTTCTTTCTGCACACCATTTCCAGAAATTGAATGTATTCGTCAACCTGTTTTCTGACATATTTTCTTGCTTCATCCGAAAATTCAGTGTGACAGAAAGGCGTGTCGAGGATGAAAAGCGGCACATTGAAATATCTTGCCTGGACCTCATACCATTTCAGTACTGTTCCGCATATATTGTTGCAGCATACGAGCATATCAGGCCTTGGAAGCCCCCCGATAGGGCCGCCGTTTACAGGAGCACAGGCTATATCAGCCCTGGCATATGAACAGAGGTCCCTTGAATAGCCCATCTGCTCGGATTTTTCGCACAGGCCAACTCCCATCTTGGATGCTCCTATCATCGCCCCGTGGTTTTCAGGATATACCGGAATTATATCCATTACTATCAGAGGCTCAACGGGGCCGCCGCTTGTAATCCACGCGACTTTCTTTCCCGTCTGTTCGGCCGTTTTTGCCTCAATGTAGTAATTTGTCATGATCTCTTTCATCTTTTTGACCGATTTTATCTTTCGCTTTTCTTTTTCCGGATCCGGAGTCTGGCCATCAGTGGTCATGATCTTCTCCCTCTTTATTAAACTCTTTCATTATAACATTTCAAGGAATGCCTCGCACCTTGTCTTAAATTGTCCTTCGGAAGGTAGCTGCTCTTCAATTTCAAACAGCATGCTCGGAATTCCTTCTTTATCCAGCATTTCTTTCATGTACGGATAATCAAAAGAGTGGGGATCGCAAAATTTCAAGAACAGGAATATCACTCCTTTTGCATTGTTCTCTTTTGCAATTTTTACAACATGCTCTCCCCGTGAAAAAAGTCCCGAATGTTTTGCCGGACAGACAATACGGTCCGAATACCTTCCAGCTATTGATTCGAGAATATCACCACTTAAATCAATATCCCCCTCAAAATATCGTGAGCCGGTGCAAAAATCATCCCATACAACAGCTCCGCCCGAATCTTCAATAAGAGAGTAAATATCAGGCAGGTTGCATACCCCGCCGGCAAGAACAACTCTTTTACCTCCCGCCTTCCTGCTTTCCCCTTCTTGTTGCAGATCTTTGGTAAATGAGGCGAGTTCTTTTAAGAGCACATCCCTGTCCATCACCATGGAAGCCTTAATTATGGCATGAACATCCCTGCTTCGTATAGCAGCAGGGTTTCGGCTTCTGATTTCAAATATCTTTTTGAGATATGCCCTGATTTGATTATATTTATCTGCTGAAGCTTTGAGGTCATCAGCCGAAATAACAACCCCGAGGCTTTTTTCAATGTCGCGAATGAATTTTTTTATAACATCGGCCATATATTCTTTCGAACTTTTGGCATCGAGCTTGACCGGCAGCACAACATCGATATGGAATCCGGTGTTTGCATTTATCCGCCATATATCGGAAAGTCTTTGAATTGAATCGCAGGTATGTGGAAAAACTACCCCGTCAAGGAAATCAAGCCCTCCGGACAATGCATCTTCGAGGGCTCCGCGGACAAGACTGCAACTGTACGCCTGCAGATGTGCATCTGCAAGGGAAACATCTCCCCTTCCAAAAATCCTGAAAGGAACAGCTCCCGCAGCCAATATTATCTCCTCAGGCGCGTAAGAACAAAAATAACCTACGATTTTCCTGCCTGTTGTCTTCTTCAGTTCTCTTGCATATTCGTTAGGGTTTTTTGCTATCCCGTGGAACAAGGCTAAATTATTCATTTAAGAAATTCTCCCGGTTCAAGGTAATTGTCATTCGGATATTTGCTGTGACAATGAAGATCTATTTTCATGCGAGTGACTTAATTCATGCTGCTTAAAAAATCAACTGAATCTCAAAAGAGATTGTTAAAAAAATTACATCTTGACCAATAATTAACGGGATGATATCGGTAACAAAAGTTGATAGCATTGTTTCTTTTATCAGGTTGTTTTTTGTTTTTCCGATTCAAAGATATCAGGGTATTGAAAAGATTTCTAAAATTAACCTGTTATATTTTACATTGATAAAAGGGTTTATTAGTGCTTAACGATAAAAACTCCAAAACCAACGATAGCGTTCCCGTATCAGTAAAAACCAAGGTGAAATTCGAAATTTACGGCGAAGAGATGATCGAAAAAGAGGTCAAACTCAGCGGTAACAGCGGAAGGGTCTATCTGCCGCCCGACTGGGTCGGCCATCAGGTTAAAATAATCAGAATCGATTAATGTTATCATATATCTGCAAGGAATTCTGTCGTGGATAATTTACTTATAAGAAAACTGAAGAAAGAAGATGCTGAAGAAATCAGCAGGATATACCATACCATAACCAAAACAGCGGATGTCGATGACTTCAAAAAAATTGTTGCCAAGCAGGCCCAGAGGGATGAAGATGCAAGTTTTGTCGCCGAGATAAACGGGAAACTGGTCGGATATTTGATAAGTTACACGCTCATTAGTGGATTTGGCATAGCAAAAAGTGCCTGGGTAGCCAACCTTGGCGTAAATCCGAAGTACATGGGCCAGGGAATTGGCGAAAAAATGGCGAAAAAAATTTTTCTGCATTACAGAAAAAAAGGAATAAAGGACATTTACACTTCAGTAAGGTGGGATTCTACCGACCTTCTCTCTTTTTTCAAAACTCTCGGTTTTGACAGGAGTAATTTCATTAATCTCAAAAAGAACCTGGAATAGAAATTTCAGAACTTCTAATACGGTTTCTGTTCATCTTTTCCCTTCATTCTTCCATTCCCTCCCGGATATTGAGGAACCTTTGTTGTAATAAAAAAACAAGCGTAATCCTCCAGCCACCGAACTAGAAAATCCTCAATTATAAGAACACCGACTAAATTGTGATTATCCTTATTTTTTTCTTGACATATAGTTATATTACCGCTACAAAACAGCCATGATTTTCAGGATTGTCAACTAAAAACATTAAAATCGAAAACCAAATCAACTCATTGTCTTCATTTGGTAATTTATGATGTTATTGCTGTTGGAAGAGATATCAGATGAAAGAAATATGCCGGCGAATATAGGCATCCTTCTCCCCGTAAAAATCACGAAAAAAATCAGACAGCAGGTGTCCGGATAGGAGAAGGTAGAGAAGGCGAACAGAATCGCAAGTTGGGTTTAAGGGGTGAAAAAATGAGATACGCAGAAACTGGGTTTAATTTAGAAATTGATCTATCCCGGGGGAGTATTGAGAGGGAGGCAACCGACCCGAAAGATACCGAGCTTTATCTGGGAGGTCTGGGGACTAATGCCAAAATATTGTGGGACAGAGTTCCTCCTGAAACTAAACCATTTGATCCCGAGAATTTACTCATATTCGGCAGCGGACTTCTATGCGGCACGCCTGCTACCGGTTGTAATCGTACCATTGTTTCCACCATTTCTCCGCAGACGTTATTTATGGCATTTTCAATGATGGGTGGGTTCTGGGCACCGGAATTGAAGTATGCCGGCTACGACAAAGTGATATTACGCGGGAAGTCCCCAAATCTTGTTTACTTATGGATAAACAATGACAAAGTTGAAATACGTGATGCCTCTCATTTGAAGGGCAAAGGCGCGGGTGAAACCGCAGAACTGATTAAAAAAGAGTTGAAAGAGCCGAAAGCCCAGGTAGTCTCCATAGGTTTGGCCGGTGAAAACAGGGTCTATTTTGCCTCCATCGAGCAGGGCAGATCGAGCGCCAGCCGGGGCGGGTTAGGTGCGGTTATGGGAGACAAAGGGGTAAAAGCGATAGCTGTCCGCGGAACAAAGGACATCAATATTGCAAGACCTGCAGAGTATATGGATCTGTGCAAAGAAGTGCTCGAATACATAAAATTCAGGAATGATAATCCGATTCCGGGGGTAATGCCCATTTTAGCCGGGCTCGGATCACCTCAGGAGATGAAAGTCCATGATGAAAAGTGGCATACCGAAAATTTTATGTGGGGAAACTCCAGAACCCGCAGAAAAGATTTCTGGAACAAGGAAATTGCAGAAGAGTGGATGAAAACTATGGACAGCATGCGCAGGCGGCTTATCAGCTGCTATAATTGCCCGATGACATGCGGAGCAACGATTCAGCCACCCGGACTTCCGACATACATTATGAAATGTTTCACAAAACTTACCTATACAATGGCTGCCATGTCGAACCTGGAATTTGGTTTGGGAATTGCTCAAAGTGCAACAGAGTATGGAGTGGACGGCTTTTCAGCCCCGCAGGTAATGGCTTTCGCTCTTGAGCTTTATGATGCCGGTATTTTGACCGACAAGGACTTTCCGGGAATGCCGGCCGATAACGAGGGAAGATTCTACTGGCTGCTTGACAGAATTGTTCGGCGGGAAGGAATAGGAGATGTTCTGGCCAACGGCACTTATTGGGCCGCCCGGCAGATTGGAAACGGAGCGGAAAAGTACGCTCATAACAACATCAAAAAACATGAACAGTTGCCTCTCAAACTGTCAATGCTTAATCCGATTTATTTCCTTATGTATTGTACCGGGGAGAAGATAAACATTACCCAGATTGAAGGTCAATTCCCGCAGGCCCCTTTTCTAACAAGAGAGGAGAGAGAAGCCTTTGTGAAGGATTGGTTCCAGGTTCCCGATGATAAATTTAAACAGATATTTCTGGACTGGGAACCACGCGGGGAAAAATCCATGCCCTTTTATCCGAATGTCCAGATGTGTTGCGACATTGTTGACTGGCAGGAGAGGATGCACTACATCGACGACGCCCTCGGCATGTGTGCCGGTTTATCCTCATTCCCCTTAAAACCTCCCTATCATATACACAATTATCCGAAATTTATCTCGTCAGGCGCCGGAATCGATATGGATGAAGCCAAACTCACGCAGGCAGCCAAGCGCTACCGTACTTTGGTCAGGGCCATTAATATAAGAAGAGGGATGCGCAGAAAAGACGAAAAGCCGCCGGAAGACCATTGGAAGAAAAGATTTCCGGAACTTGAAAAAGAGCTGATGGATACGTATTACAAGTTTAAGGGATGGAATGAACAGGGTATTCCCACCAAAGAGTACTTGCTTGAAATGGGTTTGGATTTTGTATACGAAGATTTTGTCAAGAGGGGAATCTTAACTGATAATGGAGATCCTTCCTCCAAAGGTACTCCGCCGGAAAAAGATAAGGAATAAAGCAGAGGGGGTGATCAACGTGAAGGCTGAGAAAAAAAAGAAAACGGTTAAAGTCATAAATATTAATGCCGATAAATGCAACGGTTGCCGGGCATGTGAGATGATCTGCTCCGCCTTTCATGCCGCGCCCAAGTACAGTAGCAATAATCCGGCAAGATCCCGCATACGTATAATCCGTGAACCTTTAAGAGATATATATGTTCCTGTATATGCCGGTGAGCATGCCGTAGCCGAATGTGCCGGCAGGGACAAATATACTATTGACGGCAAGGAATATGAAGAGTGCGCCTTCTGCAGAGCCTCCTGTCCGTCAAGAAGCGATTTCAAGGAACCCGACTCCGGTCTCCCTCTGAAATGCGACATGTGTGAAGGTGAAGAGATGCCTTTATGTGTGAAGTGGTGCACGGTTGATGCCCTGACCTACGAAGAGAGGGAAGAGGAAGTAGCGGAAGAGGAAAAGCCTGAAGATATTGAGATTGGATTGGAATCACTGGCAAACAAATACGGATTGCAGAAGATAATGGATGCCGTTGCCAGGCTGTCACAAAAGGGCTGAAATATTAAGGCGAAAGAAGAGGTTCAAGAAAAAGAGTGGAGACTGTAACCCCCTACAAAGAGATAATAGATGTCATAAAAGCAAACGGTGGAGAATCATTCAGATTCTGCTATCAATGCGGATTATGCGATGCCGTCTGTCCGTGGAACAGGGTTAGAACCTTCAGTATGCGCAAGCTAATCCGTGAGGCTACATTCGGTTTGACTGAAATAGAGGGTGATGACATATGGCGATGTACCACCTGCGGGAGATGCCCCCAGCAGTGCCCCAGGGGAGTTAAACAGATAGAATCAGGGGTATCATTGCGCAAAATAGCCACCGAATACGGGGTTTTCCCTTCCTCCGTCCGCTCTCTCCGCTCCGTAGCCGGGAGCCTCACCGGTAAAGGCAACCCGTTGAATGAAGAACGGAATAAAAGGGCTGACTGGGCGGAAGGACTTTCCGTCAAACCGTTTACCGAAGGAATGGAAATTTTATACTTTCCGGGCTGCTACCTCTGCTATGACCCGAGATTAAAAAAGGTGGCTGTTGCCACAGCCAATATCCTCAAGGAAGCAGGGGTAGATTTCGGGATACTCGGCTCCAAGGAGAACTGCTGCGGAGAAAGTATCCGGAAAACAGGTGATGAGGAATTATTCAAACGCCTGACGAGGGAAAATATCAAAATTTTTATCGATAATGGCGTGAAAAAAATCCTTGTCTCTTCCCCTCATTGCTACCACACTTTCAAAAATGAGTATCCCGAGTTCAGAGTTAACTTTGAAGTTATTCATATCTCACAGTATTTATTCGATCTTATTAATGAGGGAAGACTTAAGATCAGCAAGGAATACGGAAAGAAAGTTGCCTATCATGACCCATGCTATCTTGGCCGGCATAACGGAATATATAACGAACCACGGGAGACCTTAAAGAAGATATCCGGCCTGGAGCTGGTTGAGATGCCCGACTCTTTTGAGGACAGTCTATGTTGCGGAGGCGGAGGCGGCAGGATCTGGATGGAGACTCCGAAGAATGAAAGATTCTCCGATATAAGAATAGAACAGGCTGTCGCGGCCGGAGCTCAAATTCTGGCTACCTCCTGTCCATATTGCATAACCAATTTCGAGGAGAGCAGGCTGAACAAAGGAGCCGCTGAAAAAATTGAGATCAGGGACATTACAGAGATAATCGCTGAATCAATATAGGGAAACAGAAGAAACCTGATGAGGGGACGGAAAGTGGAAAATGAACTTGAAATAATTGAAGATAATATTCGCAAGAGTCTTGCAGAGAATATTCGCAAGAGTTTCGCCGGGAGTAATTTCGGGGATGTTATGGTTCTCGGCGGAGGGATCAGTGGTATTCAGGCTGCGCTTGACCTTGCCGGAGCCGGTTTTAAGGTGTATCTGGTTGACAAAGCACCTTCCATCGGCGGGCATATGGCCCAGCTTGACAAAACCTTTCCGACCAATGACTGCTCCATGTGAATACTTGCACCTAAACTGGTCGAGGTCGGCCGGCACCCGAATATAGAGGTTATGACTTATACCGAAGTCAACAGTGTGGAAGGAAAAGCTGGTGATTTCAAGGTTTCCCTTACTAAAAAGCCCAGATATATCATAGAGAGCAAATGCACAGGCTGTACTACCTGTGTAGAGTACTGCCCGGTCAAATATCCCGACCGGTTTAATCAGGAGATATCGGAAAACAAAGCCGTACATGTATATTTCTCACAGGCTATCCCTCTTGTCACATATATTGACGAAAGCTGCCTTTACCTTAAAGATAAGAAATGCGGTATATGTCTTGGAGTCTGTAAGAATAAAGCGATAGATTTCAATCAAACCCCTGAGAAGGTAGAAGTTAATGTAGGTGCGATCATTCTTTCTCCCGGCCTCGAGCCCTACGACCCAAGACTCCGGAAGGAATACCGCTACGGAGAGTTTCCAAACGTTGTAACAAGTATGGACTATGAACGTCTGTTATGTTCCACCGGACCATATGAAGGTGAGATATTGCGCGCTTCCGACGGGAAGCATCCCCATAAAGTTGCCTGGATTCAGTGCATCGGTTCAAGACAGGTTATCCCGGGCGGCAACAGCTATTGCTCGGCCGTATGCTGCGCATATACCCAGAAACAGGTTATTCTGACAAAGGAACATGACTCAGAGGCGGAATGCACAGTATTTCACAACGATATCCGTTCATTCGGGAAAGATTTTGAGCGATTCTATGAAAGAGCTGAGAAGCTTCCCGGTGTCCGGTTTATCAGAAGCTACATATCAATTGTAAAAGAGAACCCCGAAACTCATAATGTCACCGTACGCTATTCCACACCTGATGACGGCGTCAAAGAGGAAGAATTCGATATGGTGGTGTTATCCGTCGGATTGAATCCTCCTCCTTATGTAAATAGCCTGGCCGGAAAGTTCGGAATTGAACTAAATTCCCACAACTTTTGCAAGGTCAATCCTTTAAATCCCATGGAAACCACAATGCCCGGGATATTCGTAAGCGGAGCCTTCCAGGGTCCCATAGATATCCCCGAATCGGTTTTCAGTGCCAGCGGGGCAGGCGCCCAGTGCGGCGAGCTACTTGACTACAGACGTGGAAAACTGACCAGAGAAAGGATATATCCTCCGGAAAGGGACGTCTTCAAAGAAGAACCGAGGATAGGAGTCTTTGTCTGCCACTGCGGGTCTAATATCGGAAGGATAGTAAGTGTTCCTTCTACAGTTGAATTTGCCTTAACTTTACCGAATGTTGTCCATGCCCAGGAGCAGCTCTTTTCATGTGCCACCAACTCCGCCAGAGAAATAACGGATGTTATAAAGGGAAAGGGGCTCAATCGCGTGATTGTGGCCGCCTGCTCCCCGAGGACACTTGAACCTTTGTTCAGGGATACGGTCCGGGAGGCTGGAATCAATCAGTATTACTTCGAGATGGCAAATATCAGGGAGCAATGTTCATGGGTCCACCCGAAAGAAAAGGAAGAGGCCACAAAAAAGGCAAAGGATATAATCCGGATGTCTGTTGCTCGGGCCTGCCATCTGGAGCCGCTGCAGGAATTTAACCTGCCGGTCAACAAGACGGCTCTTGTGGTCGGAGGAGGTATAGCAGGCATGACCTGCGCACTCTCCATAGCCACACAGGGACATGAGGTTTATCTGATTGAAAAGGATAAAGATCTCGGAGGAACGGCACGAAAAATTCATTATACTCTCGACGGACTCAATGTTCAGTCATATCTGCATGATCTTATAAGCAAAACGTACAGGCATCCGCTTATACACGTATATACCGATGCCGTTATCACTGAGGCTGCAGGTTATGTTGGGAATTTCATAACCAGGGTGAAATCGGACAGAGGAGTCACAGAGATAAAACATGGTGCTGCTGTTATTGCCGTTGGCGCCGATGTATATAAACCCACCGAATACCTTTACGGAAAAGATGAGAGGGTCATGACTCATCTCGAACTGGAAGAGCGGATTGCCGGAAAGGAAGAAAAAGTTGTTAATGCCGGAAGTCTGGTTATGGTCCAATGCGTGGGTTGCAGGCAGGAAGACAGAAATTACTGCAGCAGGATATGCTGCAGCGAGTCGGTAAAAAACGCCCTGAAACTGAAAGAGATAAATCCCGGCATGGATATCTATATTCTCTTCCGGGATATGAGAACGTACGGATTCAATGAGGATTATTACCGGGAAGCTGCAGATAAAGATGTAAAATTCATACGTTATGAGCCGCAGGATAAACCGCAGGTGGAAGCCGGTACGTCGGACGAAGGCCGGCCGGTTCTGAAGGTTGCCGTAACCGACTATATTTTAGGCAAAAAACTTGTAATAGATGCCGATATAATTGCTTTGGCTGCCGCTGTGATTCCCTCAAAATCAACAAAGGAGATTGCCGGATTATTCAAGTTGACTTTAAACCCGGACGGCTTCTTCAAAGAAGCGCATGTCAAATTAAGGCCTGTCGAGTTTGCAACAGACGGCGTTTATCTCTGCGGACTGGCTCATTATCCAAAACTTATGCGGGAAACGATCAATCAGGCTTATGGAGCCGCAGGGAGAGTTCTGACTCTTATATCCAATGATATAGTGGTAGCCTCCGGTTCAGTGTGCGAGGTGGATGAGAACAAATGCGTTTCCTGCGGAGCATGTATCACGGTGTGCACCTACGGCGCCATAGAGTTCTATGAAACGCCGCAGGGCAGAAAGGCAAGGGTTAACCCGATTCTATGTAAAGGGGACGGTCTCTGCAACACAAAATGCGCAACAAATGCGATACAATTGAAGCACTACACCGACGAAGAAATCCTGAGCGAAATTGATGCTGCGTTCCCGGAGGAAGAGGCTGTCGAGCTTATGGATGCCGCGATTGGAAACGCATAGGGACATACCAATGATTAAAGCCATCAAGTACGAGGTGAGAACGTATGAATGCAGGAATTAAATTCAAACCAAAGGTTTTAGGGTTTGTATGCCACTGGTGAGCATATGGCGCAGCCGACTTAGCTGGAGTTTCCAGAAGCCAATATACAACTGAAATGAGACTGATTCGCGTCATGTGTTCCGGCAGGGTCGATCTGGCGCATGTATTCCGGGCCTTTTCAAACGGAGTGGACGGGGTTTTCCTGGGCGCATGCCACTTAAATGAATGTAACTATATCACTCATGGGAATTATCATGCCTTAACCATGGTGAGCCTGGCCAGGAAATTGCTGGAACAGATCGGGCTGAATCCGGAGAGATTGAAAATTGAATTTATGTCCGGAAGTGAATCGAACCTTTTTGTCGAAGGTGTTAATGGTTTTGTCAGTAAGGTAAAAGAACTGGGGCCCCTTGGCCGGGGGGAAGGCATGGTTGAAAAGGAACTGAAGTTAAAACTGGAAGCGATCACCAGGCTTGTCCCTTATATCAGACTGGTTGAAAGGGAGAGGCTGAGACTGCCTGCCATGCCGGAAGAAGAATACCGTAAATTCTTCGAAAGCGAAGAACTGACCCGGCTATTCGAAGAAACAATCGGAGATAAACTGGCAGTAGCTCAAATTGTATCGCTTCTGCGGAAAGGACCGCTTTCAACCGCAGCGATTGCAAAAACTTTAGGCCTCACCCCGTCTAAGGTTTCAAAACATCTTAATGCCTCATCGAAGATGAGATTGGTAAGGTACGATGAAAGCCGTAAGTGCTTTGCTCTGGCCTGAAGTAAAAAGGCCGGCAGCGGATAAGACTAAAGAAGAAAATCAGGACAGAGGCTATGGACAAAGAGAGAATCGACCAGATAATTGACAAACACAACTGCGAGCCGAGTTATCTAATTCAGGTGCTGCTCGACATTCAGGCTGAAAACAGCTGGCTTCCAGGGGAGGTATTGGAGAGGGTCGCCGAAAGATTGCAGGTTCCCATGACCCGGATACAGCATATTGCCACTTTCTACAAAGCTTTTAGCCTGGTCCCTAAAGGACGCCACCAGATTCATGTTTGTATGGGAACGGCGTGCCATGTCCGGGGTGCATCACGCGTACTCGACACGGTACAAGGCCTGACCGGAATCGAACCGGGAGAAACAGACCTTGATCTGAAGTTCAGCCTTGAGACTGTTAACTGCCTCGGTTGTTGTGCATTGGGGCCCGTGGTGGAAATAGACGGTAAGACTCACGGCAAGATGGCACCGGCGCTGGCAGCAGATGTATTAATAAACTATGATTAAGGAAAAACTATGTCGCGGATAAATTCACCCGCTGAATTGGAAACATTCAGAAAAAATCTCCTTGCGGGAAGAGACCCCAACAAAACCTGCATTACGCTCTGTTCAGGATCTGCTTGCCATGCCACCGGCAGCAGGGACGTGGCTGCCAGAATTCAAGAGGAAATCCAAAAACAGGGTTTAAACGATGAGGTTGAATTCAGAAGAACAGGTTGCCACGGCTTTTGCGAGCGGGGGCCCATTATCGTTATTCGCCCCGAGGAAATATGCTATTTCCAGATAACGCCTGAAGATGTCTCTGAAATCATTTCAGAAACAGTCAGACAGAAGAAGGTCATAGAGCGCCTGCTCTATACCGATCCAGCCACCAATCAAAAGATAGTTCATGAATCCGACATCCCCTTTTACAAGAATCAGAGCCGGATTGTTTTCGGCTCCAACACCAGCATTGACCCCAAGAATATCGATGACTATCTGGCAATAGGCGGTTATTCTGCGCTTGCCAAGGTCTTTTCCGGCATGACACCGGACCGGGTGTTACAGGAAGTAAAGAGGGCAAACCTGAGAGGAAGAGGTGGAGGAGGCTTTCCCGCAGGAATCAAATGGGAAGGATCCCGCAATGCCCCCGGTGATGTAAAGTATGTGATAGTCAATGCAGACGAGGGCGATCCGGGAGCTTATATGGACAGGAGCCTTCTGGAAGGTAATCCCCACTCAGTCCTCGAGGGGCTGATAATCGGCGCATATACCATCGGTTCGCACGAGGGGTATATTTATGTGCGGCAGGAATATCCTTTAGCGGTAGAAAACGTAAACATAGCTATTAAGCAGGCTGAAGAGTACGGTTTCCTCGGAAAAAACATTCTCGGCTCAGGCTTCGACTTCATTGTTAAAGTTCACAAAGGAGCCGGCGCTTTCGTATGCGGTGAATCGACCGCTTTGATGACGGCACTGGAAGGGAGAGCGGGAGAGCCGAGACCCAAGTACATACGCTCCAACATCGTAGGTCTATGGGGCAGACCGAGTGTTTTGAACAATGTCGAGACATGGGCAAATGTGCCGCTTATCATCAATAACGGAGCCGACTGGTTTACTCAGCTCGGAACTGACGGCAGCAAAGGCACAAAAATATTCTCCCTTGTTGGGAAAATAACCAATACGGGCCTTGTAGAAGTGCCCATGGGGACCTCTCTTAGAGATATTATTTACAAAATCGGGGGCGGAATCCCCGGCGACAAGAAATTCAAAGCTGTGCAGACCGGAGGACCGTCCGGCGGATGTCTACCTGAGGAGCTTTTGGGTTTGCCGGTTGGTTTTGATGAACTCACCCAGGCCGGATCTATGATGGGGTCAGGTGGGATGATCATAATGGACGAAGATACCTGCATGGTAGATGTCGCAAGATACTTCCTCGAGTTCCTTACAGATGAATCGTGCGGCAAATGTGTACCGTGCCGTGAAGGCATGAGACAGATGCTTAAGATTCTCACCAATATCACCAAAGGAAAAGGGAAAGAGGGTGATATCGAGCTTTTGAAGCAGTTATCCGAGACAGCCATAGAAGCATCCCTTTGTGCTTTGGGCAAGAGTTCTCCCAACCCGTTTTTGAGCACGCTTAAATACTTTAGAGACGAGTATGAGGCCCATATAAAGGATAAGCGGTGCCCTGCCCTGTCTTGCAAGGAACTGATTTCCTTTTATATTGACCCGCAGAAGTGTCAGGCCTGCTTGATTTGCTCAAGGAAATGCCCTTCGGATGCAATCAGAGGCGGCAAGAACCTGATTCATATCGTTGATCAGGAGAAATGCACAAAGTGCGGAACCTGCTTTGAAGTGTGCCCTTCCCGTTTTCAGGCGGTGAGAAAAATTTCCGGGGAGCCTGTTCCGCCTCCTATACCTGAAGAAGCCAGAACTATAGCAAGAAAGAGCAAGGAAAAATGAGCGAAATTCTGTTAAAAATAGACGGACAAGAGGTCACGGCCAAGCAGGGAATGACACTTTTAGATGCTGCCCGAAGCGCCGGAATATCGATCCCCACATTGTGTCACCATGAGAAGCTGGAGCCCTACGGTGCCTGCCGGCTTTGTATAGTGGAAATTGAAACGCGGGGCGGGACGAGAATCGTTGTTTCCTGCGTCTATCCGGCGGAGAAAAATTTAATCGTAAGAACAAGATCTGAGAAGATAGACAGAATTCGGAAAATGATCCTGGAACTCCAGATGGCCCATGCTCCCGATTCGTTCATCCTGCAAGATCTGGCTAAAGAATATGGTGCAGACAGGAACCGTTTTGAAAAAGAGGCTTCCTTCTGCATTCATTGCGGTCTCTGTGTAAGGTACTGCGCCGAGGTTAAGAAGAAGAATGCGGTCGGATTTATCGATAGAGGAATAAGGAAAGAGATCAGTTTTATCCCTGAGATAGCCTCTAAGGAGTGCTGGAAGTGCAAAGAGTGTTTTCCGCTTTGCCCCACAGAGGCATTACAGGCAGCTTATGTTTTAGTCGAAGCGCTCGCATTTCCTCAGGCTTCAACCTGAACTTAGGTTCGGCGGCAGAAACAACTCCCCGGGTCCCTCTTACAAACATTCTCATCTTGAGACAACACCCGAAAGAATATCCTTTTCTTGGTCGGGTGTTGTCAGAAAAATGTATTCCCTTGATTTTTAATACCTTTCAGGTACTATTTTCTACTGTTTGATGAAATTAACTCTTAAAGGAACTCTCATGGAAGAATTCAAGGTGCCGGAAAGCGAAATTATTGCCCGCAGGAAAGCAATACAGAAGGAAATGCAGGCAAATAACATTGATGGAACCTTTATCAGTCAAAGGGTCGATCAATTTTATTTTACAGGCACGGCTCAGAACGGTTATGTATATATCCCTGCCGAAGGAGAGCCTCTATTACTCATTAAGAAATACATGCCAAGGGCAATGGTGGAATCTCCTCTCCGGCAGATAGTGGAAATCGGTTCCATCAAAGAGGTTCCCGGATTGATCACGGATTATTGCGGTAAACTTCCCGGGAAAATGGGACTTGAATTCGATGTGTTGCCGGTGAAACAGTTTAACTTTTACCGGACGATATTTCCAGCCGTGACATTTGTGGATGCATCTGCTTACATATTGAAGACCCGTATGATCAAATCCACCTGGGAAATCGAGCAGATGGAAAAAACAGCCGAACTGTCGCGTGCGACCTTCGCTTATATAAGAGAGATAATCCAACCGGGCTTTACTGAAATGGAATTCTCCGGAATCATCGATACTTTCTCCCGCAAACACGGCCATGGCGCCCAGCTCAGAATAAGGGATTATCAAACCGAAGGTTATACATGGCATATCCTGAGCGGCAAAAGCGGCGGCATAGTTGGCCTCCTTGACTCGCCGGCCAGTGGCGAGGGCACGTCTGCCGCGTTTCCCTGCGGAGCCGGAAATAAGCTTCTGGCCGCAGATGAACCGATAATGATCGACTTTTCAGCCGTAATGAACGGATACCATATGGACGAGACCAGAATGTTTGCCATCGGCTCCATGCCTGATAAGGCTCTGAAGGCCTGCCGGGCTGCAATAGAAATTCACGACTCCGTTCTGAAAAAGGTAAAGCCGGGAGTAACAACGGGTGAGCTTTTCCTGCACGCTGAATTTATGGCCGAATCACTCGGTTATGCCGAATATTTTCTTGGGCCGCCGGGATACAAGGTTTCTTTTACCGGACACGGCGTTGGGCTGGAACTTGTTGAGCCTCCGTTTATTGCCAAAGGGAAGAAGGATTTACTGGAGACGGGAATGGTTTTTGCGCTGGAACCAAAGATGGTTTTTGAGGGCGAATTCTCCGCAGGCATCGAAAGCGTCTTTGTGGTAACGGAAAAGGGCGGGCGGCTGCTAAGCAAAGTGCCGGCGGAAATTTTCATCTGCTGATAAACGCGGTGGGAAACTCGCAAAGGTGAATAAATATTAATACGTCACTTATTCTACCCTTATTTCCGTTTCATTTGCTCATTTGATTCAGCAAGCACAGCTTCTCTGCACATCATCGCATTGGTTATCTGGAGGCTACGTGCAGCAGAAGACTTCCCGAAGGCAAGTTTATATAATGAGAGCGCTCTTTAATTAATAGGATATCAAGGGAACTTCAGAAGTATGGAGCGTTCCCAATATCCCCCGGTTTGCAATATGCGTTGCCTGCGCTGGCCGGGTCGAGCGCAGGCATTTCATTATTTCGCCGTAGCGCCGATCTCAAAATTCGCGAGTTTCTCAAACATTGTCACGAGTGCGGAATGATCGAGTTCCGCGCCGTCATTCGCGATCAGTCCGTTCATCAACTCCGCGACCTGGGCGGACATCGGTAACGATAACCCCAGTTCGCGCGCGGTGTTCAGGACGAGGTTCATATCCTTGCGATGCAGTTTGATCTTGAACCCCGGCGCGAATGTGCGCTGGATCATTCGGTTGCCGTGCAACTCGAGAATACGACTCGATGCAAAGCCCCCCATCAATGCTTCGCGCACTTTGACCGGATCAACGCCGGCTTTTGCCGCAAGCAACAGCGCCTCGCTCACCGCCGCAATTGTCACCCCGACAATAATTTGATTCGCGGCTTTGGTGATTTGCCCTGCCCCGGCATCGCCTACGAGTGTGATGTTCTTGCCCATTTTATCGAACAGAGGTTTCGCGCGCTCAAACGCGGTTTGAGCTCCGCCCACCATAATCGTCAGCGTTGCATTCACCGCGCCAACCTGGCCACCCGACACGGGGGCGTCGAGCGCGTCTGCGCCTTTGTCACGCGCGGCTTGAGCGACCTTGCGCGCGGTCGAAGGCAGAACCGTGCTCATGTCAATCACGAGCGCGCCCGCGCGTAATCCCTCGATAACGCCCTCTCTGCCAAGAATCACCTGCTCGACATCGGGTGAGTCGGGCAGCATGGTGATGACCACATCGCTTTGCTCTGCGACACTCTTTGGCGATGTGCCTGCCATGGCGCCCGCCGCGACTGCTTGCTCTTGCGCGGACTTGACGACATCAAGCACAGTGAGCGGATAACCCGCATTCAGAAGATGTTGCGCCATCGGCTTGCCCATAATGCCAAGACCGATGAATCCAATTTGTTCAGTCATAATATCATCCTTTCATGCGTGATTGTTTTTTCATACTTCATCCTTCTGCCTTTATCCTTCAAAGCGAATATCCGTACTCTTTCACCCAGCCAAGCGACTGCTCCGTCGTTCCTTCAGGGATGTATTCAAGCCCGATATATCCGGTGTAACCAACCTTGTCCATGAAATCGAACAGGTAGCGGTAGTTGATTTCGCCGGTGCCTGGCTGGTGCCGGCCCGGATTGTCCGCAATTTGCACGTGCGCGATGCGCTCCAGATTTTTCCGGAACGTATTCGCCAGTTCTCCTTCTGTCCGTTGCGCGTGATACACATCGTACTGAATCTTCAGATTAAGCGATGCGACCGAATCCTGCACTGCAAAAGCCTCTGCTGGACTTGCGATCAGGAAATTCGGTACATCAAAAGGATTGAGCATTTCGATTACCAGCAGAATGTCGTGCTTGCCCAGTTCATCCGCGGCATAGCGCAGATTCTCGATCATCACGCGCGTTTGCTCTGCGAGCGGAATTTTTTCGTCGCGCTTACCGACCAGACAGTTGAGTTGCCTTACTTGCAACACCCTTGCAACCTCTATCGCACGCGCGACGCCTTGGCGAAACTCGTCGATGCGGTCTGGAAAGACAGCAATACCGCGATCCCCCGCGCCCCAATTGCCTGCGGGCAGATTGAACAACACTTGAGTCAAATCGTTTTTCTCAAGTGCATTCGCGAGTGCGCCAATGTCGTGATCGTACGGAAAAAGATACTCGATAAAATGAAAGCCCGATGCTTTGGCACTCGCAAAGCGCTCCAGAAACAGACTGTCGGTGTAAAGCATTGTCAGGTTTGCTGCGAATTTTGGCATTATTAATACCCCTTCTATTTTTAATTTTTCCACAATATCCGCGCCGGAGCGGCAGTTTTATCACTTCTGCGGCTTCATCTTCAAAACCTCCCTAACCAGAAGAAATTTAAGGATTATACTTGTATCCTTCAATTTCAGGAGTGTCAGAAAAAGCCACCTTAAATCAATTATACATAAATTTCCGGAAATTCAAACAAATATAAAGATATTCTTCAATCTCCGGGCCGATTTTTCCTTCCCTGAAGACAGATGAAGTTAGTTCCAGTGAGAGAATTGCCGAAATATATCCTTTTAGGCGGACCGCCGCTTGCGATGGGGAGCTTCAATTGGCTTTATACAATACCGGAAATAATCCCTGATTCTGTGGGACCTTTAAAATCAAGCCGCTTAACTTCTTTTACGCCGGCTTTTTTCAGCATATCCACAATTTGTTTTTCAGAATATGATCGGCCCTTGGATGTACCAATAAGCATATTTATAGAAAACAGAGCAGGGAAAAGAGGCTTATCCATTGTATTATCAAGGATGAACTCATGAATAAGGATCATGCCGCCAGGTTTCAGGGCGGCAAATGTTTTATTAATTATTTGCTGACAATCATCAGGTCCTTCGCCGTGCAGAATATGTGAAAGCCATGCCACATCGTAAGATCCTGCTATCGGATCAATGAGATAATCACCTGAAGTAAAATCTATTCTATCTTTTAATCCAAATTTATTAACTGTTTTTTCAGCAAAAGGTTTAGTAGTCGGTAAGTCAAAAATTTTGGCTTTAAGATTGGGATTTTTTAAACAATAATGAATTGCATAAGTTCCCGGACCACCGCCAAGGTCTAAAAGATGGCTTCTTGAAGAAAGATCAATTGAATCTGAAAGCTTCGGCGCAATAGACATTGCCATGTTAAACATTCCCATAAGAAAGCTTTCGCGCTGAGCCTCTTCCTGATTTGACGAACGTTTACGCACCGCTTTTCCTGATAAAACAGCCTGATCTATTTTTATCCATGATTCAATTAAATGATAATGGTGCATGATCATATAGCCTATATATTGCGGAGAATCTTTAGAAAGAAAAGTTTTCGCGCTTTCAGTATTTGCATAATAATCGTCTGACTTATCAAGAAGCTGCATAGCGGAAAGAGCATTTAATAGCGTCATCATGGCTCTTTGATCCGCATTCATCTTTTCAGCAATAGCTTTCCCTGTGAGCTTCTGGCTGCCGATTATTGTAAAAATATCCAGTTTAACACCTGCATGAAGGGTACAGGTTTTCCAGTAATATCCAGATAATTCAAGTAATTTACCAGGGTTCCAGTCTGACGCGTTCATTTTTCCTCCAACTCTAAATTGATGGTATTATAAAAGTCTAAATATGTTCACTTAATGAGCATTTTGGGAATTGTTAAACCACTTCGCTAAATCACAATTTGACGGTCGAAGTATAAGGCAGGCTGTGCTGCCTGTCAAAGGAAAGATGGCTACCGTTTAACACTTGAAAGGATGGATGTCTATCAAATTTACCATCTGCTCACTTTCAGGAAGCAACGCTTCGGTTCCCACAAAAAAATTTCTATTCACTTCTAAATTCACCCTTTTC
>JAHJQU010000345.1 GCA_018819005.1 Pseudomonadota bacterium
GAAATACCGGGGTCCTGCGCCGATTCAGCGGGCCATAATAAACATGGAAAAAGAGACCGGCGTGACATCCATGCTGATGAACGAAGGTCTCGATACCGGAGATATCCTGTTGTCCTCCAAAACCGAAATCTCCTCCAGAGAAACCTCATCATCGCTGCATGACCGTCTCTCCCGGATAGCGGGAGATCTTCTGATAATGACTTTATCGGGTATGAGCACAAACAGCATAAAGCCTGTATCGCAGGATGATTCTCTTGCCACATACGCTCCGATGCTCAAGAAAAAAGACGGACTTATAGACTGGTCAAAACCTGCTGAAGAGATAGAAGCATTTATACGCGGTATGACACCATGGCCAGGCGCATTCACATTTATCGTAAGCAAACGGTTAAAAATATTTGCTTCCGATGTGGTCTTTAGCAATTCAAAGGAAGATCCCGGATCGGTTATAGGTGATGCACGGGATAAATTGTTTATCGCAACCGGAAAAAATCTTTTATCAATAGAGGAAATACAGGAAGAATCCGGGAAACGGCTCTCCATAAGAGACTATCTGCGCGGAAGCAATATATCCCCCGGAACAATTTTCGGTTAATGCTAAATATTTTGGATCATCTTCAAATTAGTTGGTGATCCAAAATTCAATCCTCGAATCCTTGAACCCTGGAATCCTGGACCCTTTTCTCACAACTAATCGGGAGAAGAACCTTAATATGAATGACGCCCGAGGCTTTGCGCTTCATATCTTAAACAAACTCGATAAGAGTGATAAGACTCTCGACAGCCTTCTGGAGGAGTTTCAGAAGAATCATATTCTTCCGAAACGAGAAAGGGCTCTCTTTAACGCTATTATATACGGTGTTTTAAGGTGGCGGGGAAAGCTCGATTGGATAATAAGTCAACTTTCCAAACTGCATATCAATAAAACAAAACCTGAAGTTCTGAATATTCTGCGCATAGGTCTTTTCCAGATAATTTATTTAAACAGGATACCTGTTTCTGCGGCAGTGAACACTTCTGTTGAAATGGCAAAGCATTCGGCAGGAGAACGCGGTGCAGGATATGTAAACGCCCTATTGCGGAAAGCATCAAGGGAGCATGAAACGCTTCTTTTTCCGGATAATGTGAAAGAACCTGAATATGCTCTAACCGTCAGCAAGTCATTTCCTGAGTGGATGATAAAAAGATGGATCAAGCTTCTCGGGAAAAACCGGACAATTGAGCTGTGTGATGCCATTAATGAAATTCCCCCGATTACTATAAGGGTTAACACGCTTAAAACAAACCGCCGGGAACTAATCAATTGCATTGAATCGGATGTCCGGAATATCAGGCCGACCATTCATTCTCCATTCGGGATCTCTTTCTCAAACCCCGAAAAAAGCATTCATGAGATGGAAGCCTTTAATAACGGCTGGTTCCAGGTTCAGGATGAAGCCGCACAGCTTGTTACCATGCTCCTTGATCCCAACCCCGGAGATTCGGTTTTGGATGCGTGTGCCGGGCTCGGAGGCAAAACAGGACATATCGGCCAGTTGATGAATAACAGCGGAAAAATAACAGCCCTCGACATCGATAAGGAAAAACTGGATAAGCTGAACCGTGAAATGGAGCGGCTCGGCATCACAAATATCACAACAGTAAGAGACGATATAGGAAATCCCCTCTTATTAAAAAACTATTCCGGACATTTTGACCGGATTCTCCTTGATGCCCCCTGTTCAAACATGGGTGTTCTGCGCAGAAACCCTGACGCAAAATGGAAGCTGCAGGAGAAAAAATTATCGCAATATAAAAAGAGGCAGCTTCTTTTTCTTGATAATCTCGCAAATCTGTTGAAACCGTTAGGTATAATGGTATATGCCGTATGCAGCACAGAACCGGAAGAAAACGAGGATGTAATAAAAGAATTTTTGATAAACCGTCCTGATTTTGGTATTGATAATGTGCTTCATCTGCCTGAGAGTGTCGGCACATTATTTAACAGCAGCGGGTTTATTAAAACATACCCCCATCTTAATAACATGGACGGCTTTTTTTCAGTCCGTTTAGTACGGCTGAAGTGATTATAAATAGTTTCCATCCGGAAATGGCCCTTTTGTGTGATCTCGGTGTCAATCTGCGGGATTTCTTGTGCGGCATACATTGCGTATGCCTCCTCGCAATCCCTTGATTTTCTTGAGCTTACCCAAAATTGCCGATTTCCGAATTGGAAACTCGCATGTGTTCAAATTTGGTCTTCGGATGGGCACTAAAAAATTTAATTTATGTTTATGATTAAATCGTAAAACCTGATATTATCCCTTTTAAAAAACTTTTCGAAATGGGGTGAACATGAAACTGATAGCGCCTTCAATATTATCCGCTGACTTTTCAAGACTTGGAGAAGAAATCGAATCGGTTGAAAAAGCAGGAGCGGACTGGATCCATGTTGATGTGATGGACGGACATTTTGTTCCGAATATAACCATGGGGCCCCTTGTTGTTGAAGCCGCCAGACGGGCTGCTTCCCTTCCGATCGATGTGCACCTGATGATAGAAAATGCGGACCGTTTCATACCTGATTTTGCCAAAGCAGGAGCCTCTCTCATCTCGGTGCAGGTTGAAGCATGCACCCATTTAAACAGAACGATACAGCTTATAAAGGAACTTGGCGTAAAGCCCGGTGTAGCTTTGAATCCGGCTACTCCCCTTTCAGCAATCGAATGGGTGCTCGAATATATTGACTTTGTCCTTATAATGAGCGTCAATCCCGGCTTCGGCGGGCAAGCCTTTATCAGAAACAGCCTGGATAAGATTAAATCCCTTTCAGAAATGATAAAGGGAAAAGGCCTTTCGACTCTCATCGAGATCGACGGGGGAGTCAACAAAGATACTATAAGAGATGTTTCCTTTGCAGGAGCCGATGTTTTCGTTGCAGGATCGGCTATTTTCGGAAGCAGGGATTACAGGGAAACGATAAAGCTTTTCAAAGAAATAACGTAACTGCTCAGAAGTCAGAATCCAGGAGTCAGAATCCAGAATATAAGCAAAGTGAGCCCATACATCTCATTTTTTGGAAAAAGATTACTAGTTTAGGCTTTAGGTTATTAGGCTGCAGGCAGTGACAAACAGTCTTCAGATTACAGCCTAAACAACCTGAGTAATTATAATAAAAGAAAAAATATCAGTCCGCCAATCAGTGTGGCGGAGCGTAGATCTGTGGCTGAGCAGTTACACTTAAATAAATACATGGAGAAAATAATGTCATCGAAGAAAGTACTGGTCATACACGGCCCCAACCTTAACATGCTCGGGAAAAGAGAACCCGGAATATACGGAAAAACCGGTTTGAACGATATCAATAAGGACCTTCTCAGACTTGGAAAAAAACTCGGCCTTGTCGTGGATTCTTTCCAGTCCAATCATGAAGGGGCGATCGTTGATAAAATACAGGAGGCATCTCAAAAATATGAAGGGCTTATAATAAATCCCGCCGCATATACACATACAAGCATCGCTATAAGGGATGCCCTTCTTCTGTTCAAGGCTCCTGTTATAGAGGTGCACCTTTCAAATATTTATAAAAGGGAACCTTTCCGGCATAAATCGATGGTAGCGGATATTGCAACGGCCACTCTCGGCGGATTCGGTCACTACGGATATTATATGGCTCTTGAAGCAATGGCCCGAATGCTCAAATAATACGGTCTCTTGTTTCTGGTTTATAGTTTCTGGTTAATTCTTTGATATTCGATGTTCGGTCAATGCCCCCTACCTTCGGTACCTGAACCCTTGGATCCTCGACCCCTCGAATCCTTGAACCCTTTTATATTAAAAAATATTTATTGACAGCTTTTCCCGACTTTGTTATGAGTAGTATAATTGCTCATAAAGGAGTTAAGAGTGGATAATATATTTTCCGGCATAATATCATCCAAAACACGAATAAAGCTTCTGATCCGCTTTTTCTTCAATCCTGAGACCAAATCATATTTAAGAGAACTCGCCAAGGAATTTGATGTTTCAACTAATTCAATACGCGAAGAATTAAATCAGCTTACCAGAACCAATCTATTAAAATCTGAAAAAAACGGACGCCAGGTTCATTATATGGCAAATAGGAATCATCCGATATTCCCTGAGCTTAAATCAATGGTAAGCAAGGTTATGGGAATAGATCAGGTGATTGACGGAATAGTCGGAAGACTGGGTGAAATTGAATCTGCATATCTCATAGATGATTATGCCGAAGGGAAAGACAGCGGAATTATAGATCTTCTGCTTGTCGGTAATATTGACCAATTTCACCTGAATGATCTGAGCAGGAAAACTGAACGCTATATTAAAAGAAAAATAAGAACAATGGTAGTGGGCAGTGAAGAATTTAATGATTTTTTCCCGAAGTTAAAGAACCGCCCCCGCATTCTGATATGGGAAAAAACAGAGAAATAACTGATTCCGTTTTTTTTACATAACCATTTAGTTTTTCATTTTATTACATTATTTACTTTATGTAATTTAAAGGGCGGAGCTGTATATGCATTTAGAGCTTTTCAAAACATCTGGTCGGAGGCCGGACCTGAGATGGTATTCAAAGTTTTTTACCGTTAAATCATAAATATGTTGACAACAAATTTTTTGCTGCATATAATTTTTTTACCGTATAAAAGGAGAATTGCAGCATGAAGCCAATCAGCGTTACAGTCTCTGACAGGGGATATGTTGTTTTGCCTGCACACCTTAGAAAGGAAATGAAGATCAAATCTGGATCAAAAATTCTAATTAATATACAAAAAGATAAGCTTATTCTGGAAATAGTTCCTTCCTTTACAAAAAAATTATCAGGACTCACAGGAAAGACAATAGGAGACAGGCCTGAAAACGTAGAGCAATTCATCGACGGTGAACGGGAAGAGAGGCTTCCTTGATTTCATTAAAGAAGCTGAAAAACACCGTCAACGGGAAAAAAGTGCTTATTGACAGCAACATCATCATATATTTGACGGATATGATTCAGCCCTATGACTCTTTATCGAGAGAATTATTTGCAATGATAGAAGAAGGAAGAGCGGAAGCTGTCATATCTATTCTCTCTGTCGCCGAAGTCATGCAGGGTCCGATTAAAGCGGGAAAACCGGATATTGCAATTGAGGTGAAAGATTATCTTGTCAATTTTCCGAACTGTCAGTGCCGGCACATAACTTACGATGTTTTGGATAAAATAGGAAACGATGACAGAATAAACTGGAAAGCGCTGCGATCCATTGACAGCCTGATAATCGCTTCAGGTCTCTATTCCGAAGTCGATCTTTTTATTTCAAATGATCGCCATTTTATTAAAGCTTTGCCTGGAGAAATGCTCTTTTCCTTTGAAACCTGAAGCCAGAAACCAGTCTTTTGAGGTAATCAAATAAATCTGACCATTGTTGGAACCTATGCAGAACAGACAATTGGGGGCCATGTCCGGGGAAAAGATTAAAAAGGTCGGGGGTTCCAGAAAGCTCTCGAGGATATTCATCACGGGAGGGGCCGGCTACATAGGCAGTCACGTCGTAAAAGCCTTGGGCGAGGCCGGCCATGAGCTTCTCATCTATGACAATCTCTCCACCGGCCATGAATGGGCCGTACTTTACGGCCGCCTCGTCAAGGGCGATCTGGCCGATACGACCCTCCTGAGCGATGTCCTGTCCGCATTCCGGCCCGATGCGGTCATCCATTTTGCCGCCTCCATCCAGGTGGAGGAATCGGTCCGCGAGCCACTGAACTACTACCGCAACAACGTCGTCAACACAGTCAATCTTCTTGAGGCTATGGTCAGGCAAGGCATCAGAAACTTTATTTACTCCTCCACAGCCGCCGTTTATGGCATTCCCGAGAAGATCCCCGTTTCCGAGACGGCCCCCTTGTGTCCCATCAACCCCTATGGAGCTTCCAAGGTCATGGTAGAGGGAATTCTGCTGGATCTGGCGAAGGCCCGGCCCTTTAATTATATCGCGCTCAGGTACTTCAACGTCGCCGGGGCCGATCCGGAAGGCCGCATCGGCCAGGCCTACGCCGAAGCCACTCACCTTATCACCCGCGCCCTCAAGACGGCCAAAGGAGAATACGAAAAACTCTCCATCTACGGCACCGACTACACCACACCCGACGGCACCTGTATCCGGGACTATATCCACGTGAACGACCTCGCGGACGCCCACGTCCGGGCCCTGGAGTATCTTATGGCCGGCAACCACTCCGACGTCATGAACTGCGGCTACGGCCACGGCTTCTCCGTGAAGGAGGTGGTCGCGGCGGCTAAACGCGTTACCAGAATCGATTTTCCCGTTCTAGAGACTGATCGCCGGGCCGGAGATACCCCGGCGCTGATCGCCGACAGTGCACGTCTCAGACAAAAGACCGGCTGGTCGCCACGCCACGACGACCTGGAGTTCATTATCCGGACGGCCTGGGAGTGGGAAAAAAAACAATCCCAAAGAGGAACCAATAGAAATCATAAGAGTTAAGTATAAAAGAATGATAATTAACCAATGGGAAATATATCCTGATTGATCCCAACAAAACATTTCTGTGCACTTCTTGTTCTTCGGCCTTCAGTCCTCAGCCTTCAGACTTGTATCTTCCATAGCCCAAATTTTCTGTTGACTTATATTTTGATGTACATCCCCCAATCACCTTCCGCCGGGGGGCATCTCATCCCCTTGACAACAATTTAAATTAATAGTAAATATTCTCCAAAATATCACAATAAGATTTTAATTTATATTATGCTTACAAAAAGTGAAATCATACGACGTTTACAGGAAGAAAAACCCTATTTGATCCGGAATTTCGGGGTGGTGGATATCGGCCTTTTCGGTTCATATGCAAAGGGGCGGCAGCGTGATGACAGCGATATAGATATAATTGTTGAATTAATTGAACCTCGGTTCGAATTGCTGGCTGGATTGCAGATATATCTCGAGAAAAAGTTTAACCACAAGATTGGGATTGTGCGTAAAGCAAAAAAAGAGAACAGTCGTTTTAATAAAAGAGTTGAAAACGAAGTAATTTATGCCTGACGTTCTGATAACAGATAATCTTGAAGACATCATCAGTTCAATCGAATTGATAGAAAA
>JAHJQU010000346.1 GCA_018819005.1 Pseudomonadota bacterium
ACCATCGATTCGCTCTTTTTTAATTCCGGCAGCACCAACTTCGTCAGCCTGATATGCAGGCCAGGCAATATATGCCGGATCATTAACCGCAAAAACTCCGCCTTCCTTGCCTATATTCCCAGCAAGAGCATTTAATGCCTGAACGGCGAGCAACTCTCCAAGGGAACTCTGGGCTTTACCTTGACCTCTGCCGCAGATTGCAATCGGTCTTCCTGACTTTGCAAAATCCGCAGCCAAAGCCTCTATCGTCTCTTTTTTTACTCCTGTTATTTTTTCCACACTGTCGGGAGAATAGCTTGAAAGGACAAGATCTCTGAACCTGATAAACCCTGAAGCGCCGGCATGAACAAAATCATTCCGGTAAAGGGATTCTCTGATTATAACATGGGCAAGACCAAGAGCGAGAGCGTATTCAGTTCCGGGATTAACCGGAATCCACTTATCCGATTTTGCAGCGCTATTCGAAAGGCGGGGTTCAACCTGGACAACTTTAATGCCTGCTTTGCGCCAGGAACTGTTTGCTCTTATCATTCGAACAGGCGATCCCCAGCCTTCAACAAATCCGCTTCCAAAACTCAGAATAAAGTCGGCATTTTCCAGATCAAAGCCGGACTGGGCAATAAATCCCATTGAAACGTTATTGGCAATCTCATAAGAGTCCTGAATCGACGGCATCCGCATAAAATTCGGGGACCCGAACACGGACAGGAATCTCTTAAAAAGTGCCGGAACTGTCCCTTTATCAGAACCTGAAATGCAGGCAACGGAGGCGGATTCTCCCTTTTCCCTGAGATCACCCAGCTTTTTTGAAACTTCTGCAATAGCTTCTTCCCAGGATATCTTTACCCATTTTCCCTCTCCTCTTTCACCGGCCCTTTTTAAAGGAGTCTTAACACGTGTCGGACCATATAGAAGCTGCAGGCCCGAAAGGCCAAGAGGACAAATTCCGCCGTCATTTACAGGATGTCCTTCTATTCCCTCTATCTTGACAGCCCTGTTTCCAACCTTGCGGACAGAGATCCCGCAACCGCCGGGGCAAAGCGTACATGCTGATTTCACATAAGTTACTTCACCATCCGCAGGGACAGGAGTCCAGGGCCACATCTGTGTCCATATGGCGCTGTCATCCGCCAGCTTCCAGGGTAATGGTGAAAGGGCTATGCCAGCGGCGCCACCAATTCCAAGTGACAAGAAACATCTTCTGTCTATTTTCATTGATTCTTCCCCTTAAACCTGAAAAACGAACGAACTTTTTAAGTGTTTCAATACAATTTATTTATGGCATACAAAGCATGCTTCTTTATCTGTCTGAACGCTTGACCTTTTGCCGGCTTCCTTTTCGTGGCATTCCGCGCAATCATCCATCTTCATCCTGTCCCACGTCTCTCTCTTTATTCCGGCAATATTCTTTCCCCAGATATCGCGGCTGTATCCGGTAAGCCTGTTCTCCTCATAAACTTTCAGGCTGGTTGATTCACCGATTGGTCCATGGCAGGTTACGCATTCCATTCCAGCTTTTTTTACATGGGCGGTATGGGAGAAGAATACGCAGTCGGGTTGTTTTGAATAAACAAGCCAGGGGACTTCCCTATCTTTAGCAACATACTCCTCGACAAATTTTTTCTCTTCCGGGCTGTCCCCCTGCACTTCCTGATGGCAGTCAACACATTGAGCATTGGTGGGAACACCGGCATAAGTTCCATCATCGCGGAAGATATGGCAGCTTTCACATCCATCACTGACCGCCTCTAGATGAAGGGCATGGTTAAAACCAATCGGTTGCGCTTTCTGTGAATAAAGAAGTTTCGGAAAAACTACCCATCCGATAATAAGACTTGCAACAAAACCGATAATGAAGAAGAGGATAACAAACCCGCCGGATCCATCTCCCTGCCCATTTTCAATGCCTCCCGCAGACGACACTTCAGCTTCAATGCTGTCCGTGTCTGCAGAAATCTCTGTAGTTTTATCATCTGGTTTACTCATGGAAACTCCGTCATGCTGTGGTTAATAAATACACAGAAACCGCGAAAACAAACGTTAATCAACCTTGATGGTCCCGTAAAAAGTCGATAAACGGTTTTGCCAAAAAATATGGTACAGTGATAAAACTTTACCCACAATAAAGATATTAGGTAAAAAAGCAATAATCGCTCTTTGATATATGCAAAATATTGATGATGGC
>JAHJQU010000347.1 GCA_018819005.1 Pseudomonadota bacterium
ATAGCGACCGCAACGCCAATTTTTTGTCCGCTCTCCTCGACCCTGACGATCTCTCCTCGGCATTTCACGCGCACAGGTCGGTCCGGATTGACGTTTTCCAGCACAATCGTGAAATCTATGGGCTGGCCTTGAGTAAAGGATTTATCAGTTTCGAAAAAAATCCCTGTGCTGCTGAAATCGCGGGTGATACCCTTGCCGTCTTTAAGCTCAACGGGTGTTGCACCCCGGTGACGAGGTGCTCGATGTTTTTCGGATTTTTTCACTAACCTTATCCTTCCTCCCGTCTTTAACAACAATAAAAAAACAACAAGGGGAAATATTATAGGTCAAGGACACCTTGCTGTCCTGCAGTCTGACCATTTTATTGATAGAAACTTCCTTCGAGGTAGATGATGTATAAAAAAACCGGCGTCATATGTCAAGAAATATTGGGTACATAAAGAGTCGTGTTCGGAGTATGTCGGGAAATGAAGATTCATGAGATAGCTCCTATCACGACAAAAATTACGATCGCTGCTATTATTACGGCAACCGTGTAACCTATGGATTTTTCTTTTGGAGATTTCATGAGAACAGGTAACCCGAGATAAAGGAGATATAGACCATATAACCCCAAAATACCGAAGATCCCAAGACTAGGGATGAGAGCAAAAACACCGACCAACCAACCCGGAGTATAAGAATACGTGGCCAGTTTTAAGGCTTGGTCGATATTTTTCTCCCCTGAAAAGATAGGGGCGAGCGCATCGATAATAAAGGCGAGGGCATATACACTGACCAGGGTGAGACCGTACTGAACGACCGCAGACGTGATACCTGTTGTTATTGGTACCCTGAATGTTCCTCCCATAGGCAGGCTGACTCCCACAAGGGACATGCCGATAAAAGAGGCAACCGGCCCGATTGCTGCCAATAAAATAATATAGTTTTTATATAAATCAGCAATAGGTGTTGTTTCCCCCACAATGGTCTGCCATTCCTCTTTTGGGCTAAGCAAAATTCCTTTGATACGTTCAGTGATATTCATGTTTTCCCCTCCTTAAGTATTTGCTAAAAAGCGAAAATGATTCCTCCGAGTCGTGTCATGATATACCCTCACACCATGAGGCATGAGGCAGTTTAAGAATAAAATCTGACTGGCGCGCCCGGCAAGATTCGAACTTGCGGCCAACGGATTCGTAGTCCGGTACTCTATCCAGCTGAGCTACGGGCGCAAAATGAATTGATTTGAAATTTGCCACGTTAATAGGATATAGTTGAAATAAAGTCAACGTAAAATATTGTATAATGAGCCGTGGATCAGGGAGCAGGAAGGAATATCAGATACCGAAATACGAACTTAAAATCAGGAACCAGTGACCATGAACCAGAAGCCAGAAGCGCACGAGAAATACATGAAGCTTGCCATAGACGAGGCAAAAAAGGCTGGACAAAACGGCGAAGTTCCTATAGGTGCTGTACTTGTTGCTGAAGATGACAAGATACTTGCGGCGGCATATAACAGTACTATTTCACTTTGTGATCCGTCCGCCCACGCCGAAATACTTGCTCTTCGCAAAGCTGGAAAAAAGTTAAAAAATTACAGGCTGTTAAATACGACTCTCTATGTTACAATTGAACCCTGTTTTATGTGCATGGGCGCCATAGTGCATTCAAGATTAAAAAGGCTTGTATTTGGAACATACGATCCTAAATGGGGAGCAGCAGGTTCTCTTTATAACTTTGCTAAAGATGAAAGACTGAATCACAAAATCGAAATTATTCCCGGAATAAGCCTTGAGGAGTGCAAAAATCTTATTCAGCTCTTTTTTAAAGAAAAACGAAAAAACATACGATTATGAATAGTTGATTTAATGGATTTTTTACGAGTCCACCGATAATGCGTTATCATACCAAAGTAATCAAGGAGCAATTAAGTGGCTAATATAGTTATTGTTGGAACCCAATGGGGAGATGAAGGGAAAGGCAAGATTGTAGATCTTCTTGCCGAATTCGCTGATATTGTAGTCCGGTTTCAGGGAGGAAATAATGCCGGTCACACAATGGTTGTTAACGGCGAAAAATTCATAAGCCACCTCGTACCCTCCGGAATTTTACAGCAGAAACTTTGCATAATCGGAAACGGTGTCGTTGTTGACCCTCAAGTATTGCTTGAAGAAATCGATTATCTTAGAAGCAAAGGGATTTCAGTCGGGCCGGATAATCTTATGGTATGTGAAAAGGCACACGTAATTATGCCCTATCACAAGGAAATCGATGTATGCATGGAAAACAAGAAAGGAGATTGCAAGATCGGAACAACCGGACGCGGTATCGGTCCGTGTTACGATGACAAAGTCTCCCGTAGGGGTATAAGGTTTATCGAACTCATTGATCCAGATCTTCTTAAAGAAAAACTCGCCTATATTCTTGAAGAAAAGAATTTCATACTTGAAAAGTACCTGTCTTGTGAAGCGATTGATGTAGAAAATATAATAAAGGAATTCAGCGGTTACGCTGAAAGGCTCGCACCTTTTGTAAAAAACATCTCTGTAATAATTAATGACGCAATTAAGGATGGAAAACAGGTGGTTTTCGAAGGCGCTCAGGGAACACATCTCGATATAGATCACGGGACTTACCCCTATGTTACATCATCGAACACGGTTTCCGGAAATGCATGCTGCGGCTCAGGTGTGGGACCAAAGGTAATTACCGGCGTAATCGGAATCGTCAAGGCATACACCACAAGAGTCGGCGAAGGACCTTTTCCGACTGAACTTTTTGATGAAACAGGAGACTATATCCAGAAAAAAGGGGTTGAATTCGGAGCAACTACGGGAAGAAAACGAAGGTGCGGATGGCTTGACACGGTTCTTTTGAGAAATGCCGCAAGATTAAACAGCCTGACAGGCCTTGCCATAACAAAGCTTGATGTTCTCGGCGGCGTTGATACTCTTAAAATCTGCACGGGTTATGAATATAACGGCAAAATACTCAAGGACGTTCCTGCGGGCATTAAGGTCTTGACGGCCTGCAAGCCGGTATATGAAGAGATGCCGGGATGGAAGGAAGATATCTCCAGAATCAGGAGCCTGAAAGACCTTCCCGAGACCACAAGGAGTTATTTAAAAAAGATAGAAAAACTTACTGATATACCAATAGATATTATATCTGTTGGACCTGGAAGAAATGAGACCATAGTGCTGAATAATCCGTTTAAATGAGGGTTCGAGGATTCGGGGATTCAAGCGGCTCAAGCAACTAAATCAACCAGAAACCAGAGACCAGAAACTAGGAACTGCAAAGCATCAAAGTTTATTGACAATAATATAATTGTGAAATAAATAGGACAACTCGACAAGTCGGGACGTGGCTCAGCCTGGTAGAGCACAGCGTTCGGGACGCTGGGGTCGCTGGTTCAAATCCAGTCGTCCCGACCAAATAAAATCAAATAGTTAGATGATAGCACGAAAAAGCGGAAAGGGAATATCTTGGTAATGTATTACCAGGGTATCAGCCTTTAAGCATGACGGCTTATCAGCCCCCCAGATTTGAAATCAAGCGGTTATATAACCGGCAAAAATTGCAAGCGCATAAGTAAAGATCCGAGCTAATCAGTGTCCATCCGATTTATCGTTTATTCTTCCACCACGATAAATCAATCTCTTATCAATTATTTATTTCGGGAAAGGAGATAAAAATAAGAAAAGGATATTGATTATATTGGCTTTTTACTGAAGAAGGCGAAATGCTTCATTCAGTCAACCCGATCCGCTATATGGATGGGTTATTCCTATTATTTTATTGTTTGTGGGATTGATATAGGATATTTATCAATTTATGATTATTACACATCAAAGAGAAAAGCTCATTAATGCCATAATTTTTTTCGCAAAATACACTAAATTTTGCGGAAAAACTAAACTGTTAAAGCTATTGTATTATTTAGATTTTTGGCATTTTAGAGAGACAGGCGAATCTGTTACAGGTTTGAATTATTCAGCATGGAGTTTTGGCCCAGTGCCTAAAACTCTATACGCTGAATTATCTAATAATATGAAACCAGACTTGGCGGCGGCTGTAAAAATTGTAACAAAAGATCAGTTTCAACTAATCGTTCCCAAAAAAAAATTTGATTCACTGTATTTCAGTAAACGAGAAAAAAAACTGATAGATAAAGCAGTTGAAATATTTAAAACCGCTAAAGCCGAAGATATGGTTGAATCTACTCATATATTAAACTCACCTTGGTCAAAAACCTTAAAAGAAAAAGGGGAATTTCAACATATTGACTACTTTTTAGCGATCGATGCCTATCCTGAAAGTATATCATATGATGAAGCTTTAAACAGAGTTCGTGAACGGGAAGAAATGTACCTCAATTTTGGGAAATTATGACCATTCGAGGAGCTATTTTTCATAATCCCGAATTTAAATTTCATGATGGTGAAATCGGTAATAAGCTTTTAGTGCTTTTAAATACTCCCTCTCAAAACGAATCCTGCTTATTTGTTAAAACAACCACCAAAAAAAAAGACAAGCCTTCAATTGTCGGGTGTTTTAAACATCGTCATGAAGGTATGTTCTTTATACCAAAAGCAACGACCTCTTTTCCTGACAATACATGGATTTTATTGTTTAAACCTTATGAAATTAACCCATGCGATATTACTCAAAAAAATGGGTGGAATGAAGTTGGTAGTCTTAATGAAAAGATAATGAAACAAATTATAGATTGTTTGTTTAAACACCATGAAGATGATATTTCAGAGCTGCACGAATCCTGGTTAAGGCCGCCATATACAGCTTCCATTCAAAAGCTCAAGGAAAAATTTAATAATAGATAAAAGCGCTGAACCGGACGGATAAAGCCGCCGATTGTTCTGCAATTCTGCACTAAGACAGATGGCGTCTAACTTGTGCAGCAAATTGATGTAAACCACGCCTTTCAAGTTCCCGAATGAATATAGGCCATGGAGGAACGTTACTCATATATGGTGTTGGGCCAGTAGACAACCCACCCCCCGGCCCTGTCGAAAGACCTCCGCCAGGTCCTGTTGATAGACCACCACTAGGCCCAGTTGAAAGACCACCCCCAGGCCCAGTAGATAAACCACCACCCGGTCCAGTTGATAGGCCCCCACCAGGCCCTGTGGACATCCCTCCTCCGGGTCCAGTGGAAAGTCCACCGCCCGGTCCTGTCGATGCGCCACCACCTGGTCCCGTGGACATACCACCACCTGGTCCAGTTGAGAGACCACCTCCCGGTCCAGTGCTTTTATTACGGCTCCACATATTTCTGGCTCTCCTTTCTTCATTTATATTGATCCACATAAAAAGCAGAATTTCGGTTTTCGGCCCGTATAACAACCTGCATCACCAGCGGCCCACCCAAACTTGCCGCGTCAGCGCCGCCGCGCTTCTTGCCGCCTGGTGAACGCTTTTGTTAGCCATCTTTATTAATAAATTTCGCCACCTACGACACCGCCATTTTTAATGTCAGGTAATGGTTTTATTGAGACGTTGCCCAAAGTAAACGAGTTGTCGTAGAATGAAACATTATTGTCCTTTAGGTATTTGAAACAGGGGTCGGCCATTACGTGATCGTCAGGTCCCACAGAGGGCAACCACCCCTTTACATTTGCTTCATATGAAAGAAGCCAATGGTCTCCATACAAATTTTCTGTTGTCATGTGAGTTGCAAAGTGATCGAACGTAAAATCTTGTGGGGTGAGATTTTTTACTTTAGCATCTAAAGCCAAGACAGCGACTACAGGATCTTCCATTACCGATGCAACTTCAATGGGCTTCTGGTGTACCGGTAGGCTTAGAAGGATTAATGAAAATATTGCCCAAGCAACTTCGCTTCCATGTCCAAGTGGGGCATGAATACTAATTATTTCATTAAAACATTCTTCGAAGCTCAAATTGTCAATACCAAACGCCGTGAAGTACCTCGCCAGTTGCTCAATAACAAATTTAATAACTCCTGGTTCTGTTAGGCAGCATTGAGCAAGTATATTTTGGTACAAAGGCCAGTTTTTTTCTAAAATATCTATGCCACTCATACGGGCAATTGCATATTTTAAAACGCCCTCGTCTGGTGTTTTGACGAATAATTCAAATGCATGGTCAAAATATCTCAATAGATCAAACTCTTGTCCTTTATCTGTTTTCCTGAAAGAGAATGCTCTTAATTCAGAAACCCATGTTTTTTCGATACGAATTGGCAATTTGAGAATCGAGGTTTTTCTTGGATTTAAGGACAATTCAAAGTGGTTCAATTCTTCTTGCAATAAACCAAGTATCATTTCAGCTTCGGAATACGATTTACAACCGAACTCATAGTCGTCAATGTACCTAAATGCCCTAAGCTTCTGGGATGCCATTAATTTTTCATCAACTGCTCCAAGGATTATTTCTGAAATGAGCAATGAAGGATCAGGCCCGATTGGAATACCGACAGTTTGTGCATCCTGAGAATTTCTAACTAATAGATCAATTACATTACCTATAAGACCTGCCGAGCGGTTTTTTTTAGCAACAGGCTTTGTGTGCATGGCCCAAGGAATGCTGTGTGTATATATAGAAGGATAAAAACGGGATATATCCGCTTTTAAGATAAATCTTGAGGTCGAACGAAGCTTGGCCCTATAAAGTGGGCCAGAGTCAAGCGAATGCCGAGGATTAATTGCGCGTGGCTGAGTTTGAGAACCAGGGGAAGTCAATGAAAAATCAGATTTTCTTGCTAGTTTAATAAGCTCTGCATCATGCTGAACAAGAAACTTGGACAATCTGTAAAAATTGGTGGGATTTGGAATACTTAGTTTGCGGCGTAATGCACCTGCACGAGCAAGATTGTGAACTGCCGATATAGAAATTTTCTTGTTGTTTTCAAATTCATTTGGGATATTTGCTCCATTCTTGGTTATCACTTCCCCAAATGATTTTGTACTGAAAGGTTGTGGAAGTTCCTTAGGGAAAAATCCTTTTATTAGAATAGCTCGAAAATTCATATTTTCTTTTATTCCCAGAGGCAACAATGTTTAGATTGATCCGCATAAGACGCGAAATTTCAGTTTTCGACCCGTATTACGCTGATGTTGATATGAGGGAAACGTGCCAGAGTTTTCCTTTCGGTTCTTCAGCGACTTGTTATGCATCTTTTCGGGGCAAGTCCATCCCGACCCCTAATCGAATTGGACAATTTGGGTCTCTCTTATCTTCAGGTATTTCATAAATATAGAGAGGAAATGTACCTCTATGCTGTAAAAGACAAAATGTTAGAACATCCTCAGACAAACGAATAATATTTTCAATAATAAACGCCATGTTAGCGACAATAGGTATCGATGTGTCACCTAAAAGTTGCCATTTCGGCACATGAAGGATCCTCTCTTTTCCTTGATCTTTAATACTAAAGTTATAAATTAGTAGCCGTTCACCAGGCTTTTCATGTGGATGATCTACAGCGTCTCTCATTTTCAAAATATGAATAATAAAAGGTTCCCAATGCACACAGCATCGGGATATGTTGTTCTCTTTCCCAAATTTATTATCAGCCCAAGCTTTTATTTTATTGAATCTATGATCAAAATTTCCGCCATAGAACGGATTAAATATTCTGCCACAATCAATGATCGCAAGTTTAGCTCCTTGGAGAAAGGACTCCGAAAGAGGACTAATATCTTTAACTGAAGGTAGTGTCACAGTACGGCCTTGAGATTGCGTTTCAAAGCCATCCCGCTGTATTTTTTTTACTCCTTCATCTACTTCCGCTGAAATTTGTTCGTAAGGAGAAACACATCTTATAAGGTGCTGCTGAAGATCAAAAAGAACCGATGTAACTAATTTTTTTAAGTGCTCATCAATAGGAAAAGACTGAAGGAGTTGACTCCCTTGAACAACTGTCCGCGCCACAGACGGAGTAGACGTACCATAATTTGATATTTGCTGTATTTTAAATACCATAAAACTTATTAGAATTAGGCCCAACAATGTTTAAATTGATCCGCATAAGACACTGAATTTCAGTTTTCGGCCCGTATCAATTGTTGTATATTATTATGTGTGAAATTTTAATTATTTTAAATATATATCAAGCTGCTCATCTCTTGGTATACGCTTCTTTATCATAACAACTGAATACTCTTTATTTATATATGCCTGGATTGTTTTGTCAAAAACCTGTTTAATCTCAATGTTGGCTATAAGCTTATCGCCTTTTGAAAACTTGGCGCCTCTATCTATTTGATCGAAAAATGACTCGTCATTGATTGTGGCACTAATTTTGTTTCCTTGGTAATAGAACTGCCACTTATAGCCTTTTTCGAAGATAACCTTGAATATTGTTAAAATAGCTTCTTCTGGTTTTATTCTAGTATCACTTTCAGGCAGTGGCGCTGGAAGAGACATATATTCAAAGCTTTCTCGTTCAACCTTACAAAGTCTTTTATGATCCTGATCATAGATTTCAAGTCCCTTAATAGCATCATCAGCATTCAGCGCTGGTCTGGAAAAATTGTACAGTTGTTTAAGTGGTAAAGTTGCTCTAAACTGAAATAAAGTAACAGAAAGGAGCAGCGGGAACATGAAGAAATTGAGAAGGAATCATGGAGCAGCGTTTAAAGCAAAAGTAGCGA
>JAHJQU010000348.1 GCA_018819005.1 Pseudomonadota bacterium
AATTTCATAATACCTCCCTAATGAGTCTCTGGTTTATAGTTAAACAGACTGAAGGTGTTTAGACTGAAGACTATTAGCTAAAAGCCTACAGCCTGCAAACCACTTGACTCGAACCCCCGAATCCCGAAGGTCCGCCAATCTTTGTGGCGGATCGAATCCTATTGTATGAATATATCATGATAACCAGCCGAAATAAACAGGAAAGGTTCTTTCCCTTGACACCATATCCCTATTTGATTATATTTACTCAGTTTTTAGGAGCCGTTACGAAATAAATAGTGCATTTCAGACTATTTCGTTACGGCTCCTTATGCCGTTTTTGACATCCAGATGACTACTTTATTTTTTAAAGCGGCTTAAAAGAAAATTTCATATAATAATCAATCTATGCCATATAAAAATTTACAACAGTTTATCAAAGAACTCGAGGCTTTGGGCGAATTGCACAGAGTAGGCGCCGAAGTCGAACATGAACTGGAAATTACCGAAATAGCAGACCGGGTTTCAAAATCATGCGGCCCAGCGCTCCTTTTTGAAAGAGTCAGAGGATTTTCATATCCTCTTCTAATCAATGCCTTCGGAAGCTATAAACGGATGCAGCTTGCGCTCTCCTGTAAATCTTTTGACGAAATAGCCGCACGGCTTGAGTCGAACATAAAGATGCGCCCTCCTGAAGGATTCATGGATAAGATAAGGATGCTGTTTACTCTGAAAGAGATAGCCGGATTTATCCCCAAAAAGGTAAAAACCGCTCCCTGCCAGGAAATGATTTATACTGACGGCCCCCTTCTCGACAGGCTTCCCGTATTAAAATGCTGGCCGCATGACGGCGGCCCATTTATTACGCTCCCGATCGTTATAACAAAAGATCCCGATACAGGGATTCAGAATGTCGGCATGTACCGCATGCAGAAATATGACAATTTATCGACCGGAATGCACTGGCAGTACAATAAAGACGGAACCCGCCATTTTGATAAATATAAAAACCGCGGCCGGCGAATGGATGTAGCGGTCGCCCTTGGAGGATCACCGGCTGTAACTTACGCCGCAAGCGCACCGCTGCCGCCCGACATAGATGAATTTATTTTTGCCGGCTTTATAGAATCAAGTCCGGTTGAGATTGTAAAAGCAAAAACGGTCGATCTTTTTGTGCCCGCTGAGTCGGATTTTGTAATAGAAGGCTATGTAGATCCGGACGAAGAACGGATAGAAGGTCCATTCGGGGATCATACCGGCTTTTACTCGGCAGCCGATATCTATCCCGTATTTCATGTAACAGCATTGACCTGCAGGAATGACGCGATATATCCCGCAACGGTCGTCGGTAAACCGCCTATGGAAGACTGTTACATGGCAAAGGCAACCGAAAGAGTTTTTCTTCCCATGCTGAAATTTCTCATACCTGAAATAGTTGATATGGAGCTTCCTATCGAAGGGGTTTTTCACAACTGCGCGCTTATCTCCATAGACAAGAAATACCCCGGCCAGGCTAAGAAAGTCATAAATGCGCTATGGGGTCTCGGGCAGATGGCATCGACAAAATTCATAGCAATCTTTGATAAAGATATAAACCTGCGTGATCCGAGCACAGTCGTGTGGAAACTTCTTAACAATGTCGATCCCAAAAGAGATCTGCTCATGTCGGAAGGCCCGCTTGATGCCCTCGATCATTCGGCCCCGTATCCCAATTTCGGCGGGAAAATGGGGATAGACGCCACAAGAAAAACCCGCGAGGAAGGCATGGGAAGAGACTGGCCGGATGAAATAGTCATGTCGCGGGAAATAAAAGAAAAAGTTGTGAAACGCTGGAAAGAATATGGATTTTAAAAAATTTTCAAACCTTATTATGATTGAGCAAACGCTCTTTGCCCTTCCCTTTGCATATCTTGGAGTTCTGTTTGCAGACGGGAAGAACATTTCAACATGGATTTTGGTTACCATAGCCCTAGTTGCCGCACGAACAGCAGGCATGTCCTTTAACAGGGCAATAGATGCTGAAATAGACGCGAAGAATCCGCGCACCAAAGACAGGCTCATCCCAAGGGGAGAAGCAAGCCGCGACCAGGTATGGATAATCGGAATAATCTCTTCCCTGGCGCTGATCGGATCATCCTATCTATTGAACAGCCTCTGCTTTTATCTCTCCTTTGCTGCGGTTTTTCTGTTATTTACATATTCATTTTTCAAGCGGTTTTCTTCATCATCTCATTTTTATCTGGGATTTGTCGAATCCGCCGCGCCCATAGGAGGCTATCTTGCAGTAACCGGTGAGTTTTCTATCGTTCCTTTTGTTCTTGGAATCGCTATCCTGCTCTGGATCGCTGGCCTCGATATTGTCTATGCTCTTCTGGATGTGGATTTCGACACAAAAGAAGGGCTCTATTCGTTCCCCTCTGCGTACGGAGAGAAAAAGGCTCTTGTCGCCTCAGGAATTTGTTATATTTTATCTTTCGGGGCTATGATTGGAGCAGGCATGATCACGGGGAAAAACATGCCATTCTGGGTAGCTCTTGCATGCGTCGCTTTCATCTTTATTTACCAGCAGAAAATAGCGAGAAGCGGGGATATCGGAGTCGCTTTGAAAAAGTTTTTCAAGGCAAACATATATGTCTCACCCCTTCTTTTATTCGGCACCCTCATTGATGTTTTTTTGTAACTACTCGGGTAGATAGACTGTAGGCTGTTAGCTAAAAACCTACAGCCTAAAAAGCTACAGCCTAACCGCTTACAGCCTAAACAACCTGGGGAGTTACGAATAAACAGGAGCAATAAAATAAAGAACATAGGAATAGCGACCGATTCAGATGAAATATTACGATCTTCCGGATACAATTATAAATAAGAAACTCAGGAAAATCGCCGTAAAGGTATTTGAGGAAATACCTGTATCAAAAGCAGACGCCATATATACGCTGTCAACGAACGACATTCTTGATCTCGGTAAAATAAGCAATTTCATAAGGACAAAACTGCATGGTGATACGGCATATTATGGCGTAAACATGAATCTGAATTTTACCAATATATGCGAGCTTCGTTGTCCCCTTTGCGCTTTTTCCCGCGATAAAGGAGACAAAGATGCGTATCTTCTTTCCCTTGATGAAATCGAGAAACGGGTCCGGAAAGCCGTTGCTTCAGGTATAGACGAAGTGCATATAGTAGGCGGTCTTCACCCCGAGCTCAAAATCGATTACTTCGAAAAAATGATAAGGCGGATAAAAAAAATCAAACCCGGCCTTTTTGTCGTTGCCTTTACCGCCGTTGAGATCGACTACTTTGCAAAAAAGAACGGAATCTCAGCAAAAGAAACCCTGAAAATACTGATTGATGCCGGAATAGGAGCGATGCCCGGCGGCGGAGCCGAAATATTTTCTCCCCACATCAGAATCATCATAGCGCCCGCAAAAATTCCGGGCAAGAGGTGGCTTCAGATAATGAGAACCGCTCATGAGATGGGTCTTAAAACAAATGCCACCATGCTTTACAATCATAAAGAGAATACCGGGGATATCGCGGATCATCTTGCAAAAATAAGAAAGCTTCAGGATGAAACAGGCGGATTTAAAACCTTCGTCCCACTCCTGTTCCATGACACGAACACAAGAATAAGAGCAAAACGCAGAACCTCAACAGGATATGATGATATAAGGATATATGCAGCAAGCCGTATTTTCCTGCATAACGTTCCTCACCTGAAAGCCCTCTGGATGTATCTTGGAGACAAAATGGCCCAGGTATTGCTGCGATTCGGGGTTGATGACTTTGCGGCAACCTATTACAATGAAAAAGTTGTTCATGCCGCAGGAGCAAAAACGCCGGATTACGGATCCGAATCTTTTCTCAAAAGGCTGATTGAAAATGCCGGCTTGAAACCTGTCCGGACTACTGCAAATTACTGGATCCAATGAGGCCGGAGATTTATTAATGCAAGTCGGTTATATTGATTATCTGAACTGCTGGCCTTTTTACTACCACATGTTTGAAAAGAAGCCCTTAAAGGGCATAAACGTAATTCCGGGACTTCCTTCCGCGCTGAACAGAATGATGAAAGAAAAGAGGCTCGATTTAAGCCCCGTATCTTCCGCGACTTACGCCGATATAAAAGAGGATGTTCTCCTTCTCCCGGAATTCTGTCTGAGCTCGGTAGGATATGTGGGATCAGTGATTCTGTGCAGCAACTTTCCGATCGAAGCCCTCAATAACAAAGAGGTCGGCCTCTCAGGAGCGTCACATACTTCACGGGTGCTTCTTAAAATCCTGCTTGAAAAATTCTACGGTATTGAACCTTACTATCTGCAGGCAGGGCCTCGTCCGGATTTAACCGCCCACGATGCGGCGCTTCTCATAGGAAACGATGCCATGACGGAGGGGATCAATCAGGCGCCTTATAAATATGACCTGGGAGAACTCTGGCTTCAGAAAACAGGGTTCCCGGTTGTTTTTGCCGTATTCGCCGTAAGGAAAAATGTCATCCGGGATAATCTGCCTTCGCTAAAGGCGGTTATAAATTCATACAGAGCCTCCCTGCAATGCCTCGTTCAGGAAAAGGAAAATGTTGTAATCAGGGCCAGACAAAAGTATCCGGATATATCGTATGATGTGAACGGTTATTATGATACATTGCAGTTTGAATTTACAGATAATCTCAAAAATGCTCTTAAATATTTTCTGTCGGCTGCAGAAGAACTTAATTTGTTACAAAAAGTGGAATCTCTGAATTTTTTAGAAGATATCTAAAAAAAACTGTTCTTCATGGTTCTATGTGGGTAAACAGTTGCTGCAAGTGTTCTCGGCACAAAACATTGATTAAAAATGGTTTTTAGACAGGATTAACAGGATGTACAGGATGTTGCCTGCAGCGAGTAAGGCAATCCGGTGGAGAAAGAAGACTTGTCCCACAAAGTGATCGGTTGCACTTACCAGTCTCCGCGAAGCGGATGTGTGTTTCAGACCGCTCTTCCGGAGCGGCCTGAAAATTATCATGTTAATCCTGTAAATCCTGTCAGATAGAGTTAATGAAAGAATCATCAGACAAAAAGCTTAAACAAAAGATATACGACGGCAGGAGAATCTCTTCTGAGGAAGCTATTGCCCTTTTTTCATGGGACCTGATTGAACTGGGTGAAGCAGGCAACATGAGGCGTGCGCTCATTTTCCCCAGAGAAGAGGTCGGATTTATTCTTGACCGCATCATCAATTTTACCAATATCTGCGAAGCTGCCTGTAATTTCTGCGCCTACCATGCAAGGGCAAATCTGATTAAACCCTTTGAGCTCACGCAGGAGGATATTTTTGCAAAGATTAACGAGCTTGTTTCAGCAGGCGGAACACAGGTAATGCTCCAGGGCGGTCTCCACCCGGATTACACCCTTGATAATTACGTCAACATGGTAAGAAATGTAAAAAAACACTTCCCTCAAATATACCTTCATTCATTTTCTCCCAGCGAAATTGCTCACATGGCAAAAAAAAGTTCTGTTTCCATCGATGAGGCAATATTAAAGCTTAAAAATGCGGGGCTTGATTCGGTGCCGGGAGCATCGGATCTGCTGATTGACAGGATACGCAAAAAGGTGAGCCCGAGAAAGATTGGAAAAGATATCTGGTGCGAAGTAATCTATTCGCTCCATCGCCACGGGATGAAATCTTCGGCGACCATGACATACGGCATGGGGGAAACAGATGAAGAAAAGATTGGGCATCTGAATGTTGTTCGCGACGTACAGGACAAAACGGGGATATTAAGAGCTTTTATTCCATGGTCGTTTTCTCCCGCACGCACCGGTCTTAAAGATATTGAACCCGCGACAGGAATTGATTATCTTAAAATAGTTGCAATCGCCCGCATTTTTCTAGATAACATCATTTATATCCAGGCCGGATGGCTTACCGAAGGACTGAAGCTTGCACAGCTTGCGCTCACCATGGGAGCAAATGACATGGGCGGAGTTCTGATGGAAGAAACGGTAGTAAAGGCAACCGGCATTGAAACAAAGGCGGGTATTGACGAGTTTATCGATATAATAAAAAATGCAGGAAAAAAGCCCGTCCTTAGAGACTCGGAATATAAGGTACTGAAAAAATTTAGGGCCACCTCCAAAAAGTCGGTGGTTCTATGAGGGTTCCAGGATCCAAGGATTCAAGGGTTCAAGTAACACCGGGTAAAGCAAGCGCCCAATGCTGAATAATTATAAAACTTAGAGAAATAAATGACAGACCTTTCGATTGCCTTTTCACCTTGTCCCAACGACACATTTATATTTCACGCCATGCTTCATCATGGCATAGATACAGGCAATTATACTTTTTCGCCGCATATCGACGATGTAGAAGCACTGAATAACGCGGCTTTCAAAAAAACATATCAGATTACCAAACTCTCCTTTTACGCGTATCTTCTCTTAAAGGAAGAATATGAGCTTCTTGATTCTGGTTCCGCGCTCGGCTTCGGATGCGGACCTCTTCTCGTAACCTCGAAAGACAGGATCTTTTCCCCCGATTCCAGGATTGCGATTCCCGGCAACTATACAACCGCTTTTCTTCTATTGAAACTCTGGAATCCTGAAATCAGGAATATAGTTGTGACCAGATTCGACCGGATACTTCCGGGAGTGCAAAACGGCGAGTTCGACGCGGGACTCATCATTCATGAAGGAAGGTTCATCTATTCCGAATACGGCTGCGTAAAGATCATAGACCTCGGCGAATGGTGGGAGAAGGAAACAAATCTGCCCATTCCGCTCGGTTGTATCGCTATCAGAAAAGACCCCGGTACGATCAGCCATAGGAAACAGGTTGAAACACTCATCAGGAATTCCGTTATTTACGCGAAAAAAAACAGGGGTGTTTCACGCCCATTTGTGAAAAAACATGCTCAGGAATTAGATGACAAGGTGATAGACGGCCATATTGATTTGTATGTTAATGATTTTACCGTATCGCTGGGTATAACAGGGGAAAAGGCGGTGCAAACATTAGAGGAGATGGCAAGGTGGAAAAAAATCCTTTAATCTGTCTGGTCATGGCCACTATTCTTGAGGCAAAGCCGTTTATCGGCGGGCTTTCATTGATAAGGCTGGACTCTAAACCCTTTCCCGTTTACAGAAATAAAAATCATATTCTCATTGTGTCAGGAATCGGGAAGGCAAATGTTGCAATGGCCTGCGCCTATTCCTGTTTAAGATTCGGCCCTTTTTGTATCGTAAACCTTGGCGCGGCAGGTGCGACAGGCAACGGACATACTCTTGGCGAACCGTTACATATTAAAAAAGCCTTTGAGTGTGACAGGCCTCAATTCAAATCAAAATCTCCCCACAGACACATGCCGGATATTCTTAAGGGTTTTTCTTATGCAACAATCACAACCTTCGACCGTCCGGTGCTCGATCCAGCCGAAAGGCAAAAACTGTCAAAAACAGCCGATCTCATCGATATGGAAAGCGCCTCCGTAATTCAGGCGTGTAAAAAATTCAAGACTAAGTGCTATATCTTTAAATTCGTAAGCGATACCCCGGAGCATACCAGAGATAACGATATCATTGAAAACATAAAGATTTACAGAAATACCTTTTTCAGCTTTTTCCGGGAATCCGTACTGCCGCTATTGTAAAGCCTTCTTCCCTGCTCGCTGAATCAGGTGAAGCCGGGCACTTGAAATTATTTGTTTCGTTATGAACAGAATGCTGAACAAAATTTGAAGAAAACAACTACAACTAAATGATTCTCAGGTTGGAAATGAATTGAGGATTTGCGTTTGAAATAATTGATCTAAACGCGGCGCAGCCGCCGTGAACGTACTGCTCACTTGACGCAGACGCTATCCGAAAAACTATCAAAAAGGTGATAAGCTGCCGCAAAACTACAAATGTTCTAAATCGGCTCGGCTTCTGCGGTCAAGTGCAGCAGATGGTTAAGCAAACATGCTGAATTTACAAGCAAACAATCCCTGTTCACTATTCAAGATTTTGACACCGATCTCTGATCTTGCTTTGAGGCTATCGCAGGTCCTTATACGTGAAACCTCTTCCTCTTATTATAGCTTTATTAAACGCTTTGTTTTCAAACGCCATTTTCTGAAAAACCGTGCTCTCACCAAACGATCGTACGCTATCATTTTTATACTCATCAAACGAATCGCTTACATACGTACAGATAAAGAAACCGACCTTGTTTGACATAGTCATTCCGGGAGGCCACCCCGAATTATAATCCATGCCATATTTCAAGGCGGCTTTCTGTTCTTCTGGATTCGCTTCTATCTCTTTTTTGAGTTTCTCAGCAAAGAATTCTATTGGAGTATTGAGCAGCGGCAGACGAAGCTTAATCTTGCCAATATAAGTGAATTTACCAGGTTGAATCAGAATTTGAGATTGAGGAAATGGATCTTCAATAATAGCTTTATCTTTTTCAGATGATTGTAGCTGAGAATTGATTGTAAAATCAGGCCAGTTATTAAACTGAGTAACTGTGGTTTTATCCTTTACATAAAAAAAATTGCATTGCCAATGCAAGGGTAAGTAGTTGCCAGGAGGTAATGGAATAGAGAACGTATTATAATTACCAGTTAATGATAGTGTTATTTGGTTTTTTTCAGCCTCACCTTGGTTCGCAATTGGGCCTAATTTCTGAAGGGTAAGAAAAAAAGTGTATCTTACATTCGTCTCTTCTTCTCCGATAAAAAATGAATCCACTTGGCCACACAAGATGCCTTTTTCGTAGTCATGCATGGTCTTTTCAAATTCCTGTGGACCCCTCATTGGATAAAACCCTGGTCGGGAACCACACGATAATATAAAACAGCAACATAGAAGAGTTAAAAATTTGAAAAATCGGCTATGCATCTTACTCTCTCCTTTCAAATGATAAGGTGATAAGACATCGCTTTTTACAGGTGCCTTAACCAATGTTTATCTGGTTTCCTCATAATACCGCAATTCCTTTGCTCACAGAACATCCATAGAATTAAACCTGACCTCTTTGCTCGTTGAGACTCCCATTTCAAGGGGCCTGCTTGAAAATATCGATAAAAACCTCATTGATCGCTATTTCAAACGATGCCCTTGCGGCATTCATCAGATTGGCATACTCAGGGGGTTCGTCCCATTCCCCATTGACCGGTTCGACCACGGATGAGGAACGCTGGCTGATCACCTCCTCGGTCCTGCCGTTGATGAGATATGAGACCAGCGCGGTGTAGCCTTTGGGCGGAGAGGTGGGAAGCATCCCGTAATAGGACCTGCCCGTACCGTGCATGGAAAGCTCGATCACGAGCAGGTAGTCGACACCGAGGTCCTCGATAACGGGCTTGTAGTCGTAGACAAAACCTCTGGTCGGCGACTTGGTGAGATCCAGAGAATTGGTGCAATATTCATTATACGTGCCAAACCTGTGGTTTTTTTGACAGTAGGGATCGGGGTTGATCTTGACATTGAAGTTGTTGTTTTCAAACGCTCGTTGAAAGACGTTGAAATAATGCTCCTTCATCAAATCCTTCAATTTTATCTCGCTAAGCGCTTTGCTAAGCTTGTCGGAAAAGGACCGGGCCACAGCTATATCAAGAAGCCCTTGTTGGCCCAGCATATAATGTTTCGCGGTGTATTCCGGCCCTTCAGGGTATTGTATATTGGCATTGCTTGTCCAGATGAGACCGATACTGGCATTCTTTTTTTGCAGGAAATCATCAGGCGGTAATATGTTGTTGAACTTCGAGGCGCAGCCACCCAAGAAACCAATTATTACCACAGCAAGCACAAACCAAGAATACAATTTTACCCATTCCTTCATCTCGATGTCCCTTTCCTGATAGTATTTTAACTGATTGAATTGAATTGAATTGATAAGGAATTGATTTTTCTCGGTAGGAGTTATATGAAGACGGATCTGTGTGTCAAGAGGATTTTGACAATAAAATATAGGGTTTATTGCTGATCATTGTGTGAGAGCGGTACCGCACCGGTTGATTTTTTGATAGATCATCTCATTTTCTGGCCTGCTCACCCATAAAGAATGCATTATTGAGTGCTATTAAAATAGACCTCTTCTGCAAGACTCAAATTCTCAAAGAGTTATACCTGGATGTATTGATCGCAGGAGTATTCAGAGTTCCAATGGAGGGAGTCGTCATTTATTTCCGACTGTAATGATGTAGCCCTATCAAAATATCAAGATGCTTGACTTCAGGAAGAACGGAACAGAATTTCACTCCATTATTATTCAACTGGAGGGGAAAGGAATTATTATTGGGAAGTTTCCTTGTCCTGTAATCCTCTCTGCTTTCCGATTCTATAGGCATCTATAATAGCAAATATCCAAATGCAAACAATAAAGTAGAAAACAAAATTATTATGGGAATCTGTAGTTAATAATTTTGATCTGACAATGTCTGAAAGCTCTTGCAGGTTCATGGTACCGCCCTGCATCTTAACCATAACGTCGTCAAGGTGATTGATTGCAGATCCCGCGGACGACCAGATAATGTAGCCTAATCCGATACAAGACAAAAACATGGTGACCAGCCCCCTCAAATACTTTTTTAAATAGAGCTGGCCAACACCAGGAAAAACGAATGTGGATAGAAGTGCGGCTTTAGATGATATTTTCATTATGATGCTCGTTACCGTAGTCTTTGCATTTTATACGGGCAAAAGCTGTTGTGCAGATCTTCGCACCTTAATTTCTATCAAGGCTTTCTTTTGGGCTGCTTATCAAGTTTATTTTTTGTCTTTTGTTTCTGTTTTCCGGCGTTTTGTTTCTGCCCCTTTTCCTTATTTTTCTTTCCGCCCTTGTCTCCCATTACTTCTCTCCTTTTTCTGTTGTCTGAAACATCTTCTTACAGTGTTGATTCTGTTCTAACCACAGTAGCCCCATCATTATTAATTGTAATCTTGCATACTTTTTGAAATTCGTCAATTAACGCTTTCAGGAAGGATGATGGCTGCAAACTTCTTGAACAAGAGCAGCTTATCACTTTAAAAACCATTTTACTGTTCAAACAATTCCGAGCACCGCTCATTTCAGATTAATTGATTCAATCAGCGTTACTCAAAAATCCACTTTCACGGTTTTAAAATATTTCAAAAATTGTCATCTTCTTGGCAATAAATCATGCTTTCCTTCACCCAATATTGTAAAAAGGATTGACATGATCATGCTGTTCTGTTGGTACATTGAAGATCACTTCTACAACACCTTCAATTTGCATGGCAATTGATTTAAATAGATCCTTGTCCTTGCTTTCTGCATTGTTGCCTATGTTGTTGATATAAATCTTGCCGTCATCTGCTGCAACTTGAATTTTTGGTGCAATTTTAACCAAAGCTGCTTTAACCCTTGCTGATAGTGCAAGATCCTCAACCAGTTTCTTGGATTCAGTTGTTGTTTTGAAATTTGGTTTTTGGACCATATCAAAAAGTATATCTACTGCATCGTCAACAGTCAATCTGCCAATATGCAAGACAATATCGTAAAGTCTGCTATCCCATGTATCTACGCCGTATACCTGTATCGCCCATTTTCGGCGTTCTTCATCGTCTTTTTGTAAAACATAAAGCGCTTCATCGGCTGAAATATTTTCGCGCTTCATTTCTTCATTTACCCGATCTCGCATATCGGCGATTACTCTGACTTTCAAAACGTGCGAAATATCGCGAAGAAAAAAATGACCAGCCAGGCCGTGATATACTATATTGTCTTTGCGAACATGTTGGAGAAGTGCGGTACAAAGATAGTTTAAGTATTTTTCTTTGCCGTGCGAAAAACGATCGAGTACCGATGCTGGATCATGAAGGGCTCTGATGAGTTTTATTTCTGGAATATTGAATTCATCGGAAGCTTCAAGCAGAATATCTCGTGAAATGCATTCATATCCCAATTTCAGGGCCAGCTTTTCAGCCACCTGTTTGCCTCGACTGTAAGAACCTCTGCTAATGGTAATTATAGACATCGGTAAACCCCTTTTGTCATTTATAATATATAGATCTAAGGTATTTTGCGGATTTGCTTAGAGCGTGTCTGAAAAATATTTTTATTTTATCCTTCTAAACCCAGTTTGCGATCCTTACCGCTGTTGCAATCATATTCCGGAGTAAAATATCGAGCTATCCTGTAGCAAGCTGGGCAGTTCCAAGTTCAGCCCTCTTGGCTCTGAAGTTCAGTGTTTCAATCAACTCACGGACTGCGAAGAAACCAGGAACAAGCGCCGCCAAAGGGATGAGGAATGTACAAGGAATTGCTATTTTGTAGCGCAGATTTTCATTTTGATAACCTCTATGCGCATCCATGTATTTATAGATTCGTGAAAAACCTACATGTTTCTATGAGCGATGTCAACTGTGGCTTTCAGTCAATAAGGATTACCGATTGAAAGAATGTAGTTCCGTCAACGTTACCAATGCTTGATAACAGTAGGAGGAAGCTATACGTAACAAAAAACCCAATTATGAATTGATGTCCCCCCGTTTCAGTAACACGGGAGGCTGAAAATCCGTTTTTTGTTTATCACAATTCTATCTTTTTATAACGCTCGGCTAATAATGGGGTCGGGCTGAGCAATTTGAATAATCAACAGCTTATCATGGCCCGACCCCAAAACAAGGCAGGCGAACTAGTGCAGGCGCAGGTTCGGCCCAGGCTCATTAATATTCTCCTTATTGTCAAGCTTATGCAACCTGGTAGATAACCGGCTTATATGCCGGTGATGGGATAGGTTTTCCCTCTGCTCGCGCAGCCTCAAGCCATAGTTTTTTGGCCCGTTGTACTTCACGAAATGCCTCGTCAGGTGTCTCACCAAATGCGGAGCATGCCTCCAAGGTCGGGGATATCAGCAATGTATCCGTCGTCATCCTCTGAATAGAAAATGTTGATATGATAATCGCGCATTACTCATCCTCCAGTTTAAGATTATATTTCTCAACCAGTTTTAGGAACTGGCGTATTTGATATGGTTTTGCCTGGCCTTTGACATTTTGAAGGTTCACGAGTTCAGGGATATCAAGACGGAAGAAAATACGGATAAATGTCCTTTTTTAAACAAGACTGATTCCCGATAGCCAGTTTTGTGCTGTTCGGATTTGTACGCCGTCAGGATAGGTCTTTTCCCTGTCAAGTTCCTTGACTATCTGTATCTTCCTGACCTCGTTAAAATGCTTTCCAAAGAAAGAAAAGTTCGGGCTTCTGTCCGAATCACTCCATTTGACTTCGATCATGAGTGCAGGTTGTTCATTGTTGGTTATCAGGAAATCTATTTCCCTTCCATCTTTGTTTCTTAAATAAAACAGATTCCACTGTTCACCCAAGCAGTCTTCTCTGAAATGTATCTCTTTCAACAAAGAACATGCTACAAGATTTTCCAGTTTTACTCCGGAATCTCCCGAGACCTGGCCGGTATCATAAAAATAATATTTAGGTGATTTGAGAATGGCCCTTGAAATGTTCTTATGAAAAGGGGGAATCCTGAAGACAACATACATTGATTCCAATATGGTCAGCCATCTCTTGATCGTCTTGTCCGAACACTGGAGGTCTCCGGCAAGGGCACTGTATGATATAGGGCTTCCGACCCTTTTCTTTAACAGCTGAATCAGGGTCTCTATGGATGTAATCTGCTGAACATTTTCAAGATCAATCAGATCCTGTTTTAAAATGATATCCAGATGGCTCCTTTTCCAGCGATTATAATAAGTCTCATCACCCTCAAGGTAAGGCTCTGGAAATCCGCCTGTCTTTAACAGTTTATCGAGTTCATCACCAATGTTTTGTGGATTAAGGATTTGTTTAATTTCTTTCAGGTCAAGGGGATGAAGCCTGAATTGAAAAAACCTTCCGGCAAGAGAGTCGCCGACTTTTTTATAGGCATCAAGCTTTGCGCTGCCGGTCACAATGATTGATGGCGGGATTTTTTCAGTATCATGGATGCCTTTGAGCCATGATTTCCAGTTCTTTAATTTATGGAGTTCATCAAAAATAACCAGGTCTTTGGATCGATCCCAGGATTTCTCGATCAGGCTCAAACGATGCTCGGCATTGTCATAATTAAAATAGTCGAAGCTCTCCTTAAGCATTTTTGCCAGGGTGGTTTTCCCTGTCTGCCTTGG
>JAHJQU010000349.1 GCA_018819005.1 Pseudomonadota bacterium
CGTTCCACCGCGCATCTCCGGGCCGTAGGAAGGAATCCATACGACCTCATAACCCTGCTCCATGGCCGCGTGAGCCAGAATTTTCGCGCTGAAAAGAATCCCCTGGCCGCCAAAACCTGCAAACATGACTTCACTTTGCATCGGATCCTCCTTCAGCCTGCTCCGGATTCTTTAACTCACCGAGAGGGTAATAAGGAATCAGTGTTTCCTCGGCCCATTTGACGGCTTCAACAGGTGTAAGCCCCCAGTTGGTAGGACAGGTGCTCACCAGTTCAACAAAACTGAAACATCTGCCTTCAATCTGATATTCAAAAGCCTTTTTAATCGCTTTTTTTGCCTTGACAATATACTTGGGTTTTATAACCGATTGTCTTGTTATATATGCCGGAGTCTGAAGGCTCGCAAGGAGTTCGGAAACCTTGATGGGCATACCGACATCCTTAACATCGCGGCCGAACGGTGATGTTGTTGTGCGCTGCCCCGGCATGGTTGTCGGGGCCATCTGACCGCCGGTCATCCCGTAAACGGCATTATTTATGAATACGGTTGTGAATTTCTCGCCCCTGTTTGCGGCATGAATTATTTCTCCCATGCCTATACTCGCAAGGTCTCCGTCTCCCTGATAAGTGAAAACCGCCAGGTCGGGGCGGACTCTCTTTATTCCTGTTGCCATCGCAGGAGCCCGGCCATGAGCCGCCTCCTGAAAATCGAATGTAAAATAGTTGTAAGCCAGAACAGCGCACCCTACAGGCGCAATCCCGACCGTCCTGCCTCTGATGCCCAGCTCATCGATTACTTCCGCTACGAGCCTGTGGGCAACCCCGTGCGTACAGCCGGGACAGTAATGACTGTCCATTTCTGAAAGGGCTTCAGGTCTTTTGAATGTTTTTCCCATTACACTTACTCCTTAATATATAAATCGTCAAATCGCTCTTTCATCTTTGATACCTTTGTAAAAAGTCAAGATCTCACGCCAAGCCGCAAAGATCACAAAGTTAACTTATTAATATTAAATGATATTATCTTGGCGTTCTTTGTGCCTTTGTGAGAAAATAGAGTTTTTCGAAGCCGTCATCTTTACAGGCTACGAAAGACAGGACTTTACGACATCCATTATCTCTTCCGGTGTCGGAACTTCTCCACCGCACTTTCCATACCACTTTACAGGGCATTTGCCGTGCACACACCTTTCAACATCTTCAACCATCTGGCCCATGCTCATCTCGATGCTCAATGCCATAATGCAGCTCTTTGTTGAAGCTGCCTGAAAAACCGCATCCTCAGGGAAAGGAAATAATGTTTGAGGTCTGATCATACCCACATCAATCCCTTCCGCCTTAAGATTATCGATAGCAGTTTTGCAGACCCTGCTCATAGTTCCATAGCTGACTATAAGAATTTTGTAGTCGGAATCCATATTATAAGGCTCAAACCTGACTTCCTCGCGTTTCATCCTCTCATATTTTTCTTTCAGAATCAGGTTGTGCTCATTCAGTTTAACAGGGTCAAGAAACAGAGATTTTACAAGATTCCGCGTTTTGCTCTTTCTCGTATCCATCCCGTTTGTAGCCCAGTCGTCTTTATTGCTCGGTTCCGACTTCAGATTTTCCGGGAACTCAACCGGCTCCATCATCTGCCCGATCAGACCATCACCTAAAATCATAACCGGATTACGGTATTTTTCCGCAAGAGGAAACGCCATCATTACCATTTCGACCGCTTCCTGAACGCTTGCAGGCGCCATTACAAGCATTCTGTAATCTCCGTGCCCTCCTCCTTTTGTCGCCTGAAAATAATCCGCCTGGGACGGAAGAATTCCGCCCAGTCCCGGCCCGCCTCTCATGATATTTACAAATACAGCCGGGCACTGTGCTCCGGCAATATAGCTTATTGCTTCACTCATAAGGCTGATCCCTGGGCTTGACGACGTTGTAAATACCCTTTCACCGCAGGCTGCGGCGCCAAAAATCATATATCCTACAGCAACTTCACTCTCACCCTGCAAAAAAACGCCGCCAACCTCCGGCATCCTGTGCGAAAGATATTCCGCTACTTCCGACTGCGGGGTAATAGGATAGGCAAAGTAGTTCAGGCAGCCCGCTCTGATACCGGCTTCACCTATTGCTTCATTTCCCTTCATCAGAATCTTGCCCATTTTATTCCTCCTGTTCTTTTACGGCCGTTTCGCTGCCATCTTCAGTGCCGGTTATGGTGATGGCCACATCGGGACACATGATACAGCATGTCGAACAAAAAACACAATCTTCGGGACGTGCCTGATAAGCGGAAAAATAGCCTTTTGAATTTACTTCTCCGGATATTTCGAGAACTTTTTTGGGGCATACGGCAATACACAAACCGCATCCCTTGCATCTGTCTGAATCAATGTAATGTTTATAAGCCATTTATACTCCTTGATTAAAGGTGCCTCGACAAGGCAACCGGAATTTTCATTTTACAGCGCAGCAGCTTTTTTCCAGGGTGGTACAAGCTGTCTGTGCAATTTCAGAACAGGGCATGAGAACCGCTTCATATCGATTTCATCCGAAAGCCGGGAAGAAACAGTAATAAATTCCAAAGGGAGTCCGGTTTCCCCGGACACCGTTGAAACAAAAGCATACCCCTCATATATTACATCAACAGTCGTTTCATCTATAAGATTCGCATTTCCGATAATGCCGCTTATTGACATTCGGGAAGCCTTTTCTATTTCATCCTTCATTCTCATGCACCCTTTTAAAGTATCCGTAAAAGGCCTGAAAGGATTTATGACCTGCAGCATGCGGTATCTTTTCCCATCCAAAGCATCGGCAAGCGCGGCAAGAACGGTCGCCCCTACTTTATCTCCCCCGACATCCAGTATAGTAAGCCTGCTGGGCTTTCTGATGAGCCCCGCAACGGCAGGAGTCAAAATGGGAAGGTCGGCCTGAAGGTATTTATCCGGAGGCAAAATAATACCGATCCCAAGTTCTGAAAGCTGCCTTCTTGCCTCTCGCGCACGAAAATAAGGATTGACAAGATCAAGATCCGCGACACTTAC
>JAHJQU010000350.1 GCA_018819005.1 Pseudomonadota bacterium
TATTAATTGACCCGGTGATATTGCATTTGAAAAGTTTGGGATTGAGAATTATAATGAAAAAAATTATATTGTATCGAAATGATAATAAATAAAACCATAAGGAGTATATAAAACCCTTTAAAACAATTAAAAGGAGATAAATATGAAGTTCAAAAATATAACAATGTTTTCTCTTCTTCTTTTGTTCTTTATAAGTCTTATTATAGTTATAGAAGATTCTTTCGCACAGCGCAAAAGCACATCCCGTGGTTACAAAACATATAAAAGCGCAAAGGCGATAGACGGAGATACATATAAATACAAAGGAAAATCATATAGAATACAAGGTTACAATGCACCAGAAATCGGTCAACCCGGATCCAGACAAGCGACAAAAAATTTGCAGAAAAGACTTAGTTCTTTTGAGTACGAGTATAAACCAGTGGCAAAAGATGTCTATGGTAGAACAATTGTTAAAGAACGCAAGAAAAAATAATATTGATGATTTTAATTTTTGCCGTTACGCATAACAAACAGCCTTACGACGCTCGCTCTATGGTAATATGGAATTGAATTGTGCCCGCAAAATGTACCGCCTTCGCGAAAGAAATGTGTCATTCATAGCTTGGCAGGGCACTGCGTAAGGTTGCACAAGTTAGACAAAATGGCGACAAAATCACACAATCAATACCCATAAAAAGGAGTTTATTTTATGACTGACAAAGAACAAATTATAGAAGAATTGGAAAAGAGCATCGCAGAGGTAGAAAAGCAAAAAATTCTGCGCAGCATTTGCGATGAAATTTTTGAGGAATATGATAAAGGCTCTGCAAAAGCTGTATCTGAGTTGCTAAAAAGAAAAATCAACACTCTAAAAAATAAGTTTGATGATGCCCATACTATTCTTCTAAAGAAAATGGGCTTATAACATTAGGAAGAGGTACATATATGGTAAACCGTTGGATACTGAAAGAAATAACTATTGCAGGATTTAGAGGTTTTATTGAGCCCAAAACTTTCTTAATTTCAGAACCTTTCATCCTTTTTGATGGTCCCCAGCGTTCGGGGAAAAGTAGTACATTAGTTGCTATAGAGTGGGGATTATTTGGCGACGAGATTGCGAAGAAGGGCATTGGGATTGATGAACGGAGAGATTGGAAGGTCCGGAATACCAATGCTGATGAGGCTCGTGTGGAAATGGTCTTACAGAAGGGACAAGACATTCTTAAAATTGTTCGTTCAGATAAGAAAAAGAAGGGCACTCCAAGTTTCTACTTTGAGCTGAATGGTAATCGGGATACAGACGAAGGGAAACTACGAGCGATGCTCGGAATTCAACCTAAAGACTTCTTCAGTTCAGTCCACTTACACCAAGAAATCATAAGAGCGCTTCTTACTGAAGAACCAAGGGTCCGACGGGATTCACTTGATCGACTATTAGGTTTATCCGAATTGCGGAATATTATTGATGGGATAAAGTTGGCGAAAATTTCGGAAACCCTTAATGATGTGGATAATAAATTCGGAATAATTGAAACCAAGCTAAATGCTGTCATAACAAGCAAACGGACTGAAATTCAAAAAGCAAAGGAGACAGGAATTCAGAAAGGTCTTACATCTAATGACTTCTCAGAAAATAGTGCCAGGCGAATGTGCGAGACTGTAACAAATGCACTTGTTGACTTTGCGAGCCAGTCTGGTCTATTTATTGCTGATCTACCTTTGGTACGCAACACAGGTGAACAACAAATCTTTGCCACTTCAGCTAAGGAGTCACTTAGGAAACTTCGTGATGAACACCCCAACCTAAGGCGGCAAAGAGAATTGCTTGAAAAGCAAAGTCAATTACAAATGGTTCAGAACACTTATAAAGTCCTTCTTGATGAACTTCAGAAACTTGATCAAAAGAGGAATTATATCCACAGAACTGACGGCAATCAGGAGAAACTGCAATTTCGAATATCAAATGAATTGAGTCCCAAATTAGAGGATACAAAAAACAGGCGGAATGAGATCGATAAGCGCGCTGGCACAATTGAAGAGGCTATCAAATACTTCGAGGCTATCAAGGCTCCGAACGAGAAACAGTCTTGCCCTGTCTGCGAGAAACCCATTGATGATGTGACACATTTACAAATGCATCTAAATGAATTGCGAGCGAATTTAGATGAGGATTTAGCGCCGATTAGAGAAGAGATTAAAAAATATGAGAAAGAAATTGAGCAACTGGAAGACTTAATAAAATCTCTGGACAGTTTAGACCAGAACATAGCCATTCAGTTTGAGTTGCTCAGGAAACATAAGTCAGTCACAGAGACCGCACTTGAGCGTGAAATAAAAGACACAGAGGACCCAATAGTAATCTTGGGAGTTGAACTTGATAAGATTCAAGAGGATCTTCAAAAGCTCGAAACCGCAGTAAAAGAAAGTAATCAAAGGCTAAATGTCATTGAAGACCATACTTTTAAGTTAGAGCTGATATTAAGGGTGCTGACCTTTGAAGACGAGATCAACGATTTAATGAAAATAATAGAAAAAGATGAGTATAAGGAAGTAAAAAAGAGCAAATTAGAGCTCGACGAGTTTGCTAAAGGAGTTGACTTAATCCGTCAGGCTATAGAGACCATCCTTCAGAAAAGCGCTAAGGCAAAATTGGAAGCTGCAAAAGAGAGTATTGCTAAAATGTTTAGAACTTTGGCAAACCGGTCTGACTTCCCAGATTTAGAAATTGACCCCGATAGCTTTGAGATTCTTGCAATCAAAGGCAGTGAAAAGGTTCCAGCACTGTCGATTTTCAATACGGGTGACTTAAATTGTGCTGGACTGAGTGTTTTTCTTGGTCTGGGGGTAGCACAGGAGTTGTCGCACAGTCTTGGCTTTATTATTTTGGATGATCCATCACAAAGTTTGGATGATACGCATATTGAAAATCTTGTTAGCATTTTGAACTCTATACCTGATGATAAACAAGTTTTGATTTCAACTTCTGAATCCGATCTTAAAGATTTGATTCTATCTAAAATAATAAGGAAAAAGAAGCGTTACAAGTTTGATCAGTGGTCTGATATAGAAGGCGCTAAGCCCTTGGAGGTTCAATAAGAAGTATGGAAGCAATTATTTTTGAAACTCTTAAACAGATAAGGGACAAACACGGACCTAAAGAATTTGGCAAAGTTGCACAAAAACTTCTAGGGATGGCGCTTTGCCGATTATGTTTTGAAGTAAAGGAACGCAGTGTTCAAGATGTGGATATAGAGGCAGTTAAGAATGAATTGAAATACTGGCTTGAGGTTAAAACGACTGATAAAGATGAAGCCCCCATAGGAGAGAAAGATGTTAGTGGCTTGAAGCAATGCGTGCTACTACATGGAGGAGTGACTGGTTATGCGATTTTAAAGGTTAGTTTATTATCTGATTGGATTATAGCCTCAAGCAGAAATATCGAATCGGGTGCTATTCGCATCGGCAGGTTTAGTACTCAGAAAATTTTGCCGTTAGAGAATGAGGTAAATAATATCTTCCCGTCAATCGTAAAAGAATTTGGGAATCAGATTTTATCTGCTCGTAAGGGTGAAGCACAATTTGTTGCCGACAGATTATTAAAAGAGGAGAAAAGTAAGAAGCAAAGTTTGCCATTGTATGATTAAGACCAATAGATGTACAGTTGCAATAATAGAACTAGTTAATGCCGCCGCATCGCCTAACAGATCGTATCTGGCTTCGTGCCTTCGGAACCCCACCCAAATCCAGCCTAACGGCTGAACTTCAGATACGCTCGGAACGTTAACTTCTATTGCGTGTTTACGAAACAACAAAATAGGAAAGTAAATTTGAAGAGCTGAATTAAATGAAGAAGGATAGTTTGTATCTCGACACTTCCGTTCCAAGCGCCTATTACGATGCTAGAGTAAAAGGAAGAATGGAAGCAACACAAAGATTTTGGTATGAAGTCCTTCCTTCTTATCATCCATATATTTCTGAAATTCGTGGAATTACATGCATCTGGTCAAAGTGAAAACCTGCAGACTTGTGAATAGAGAATCGAAAGGGAAGTTCGCAAGGACTTCCCTGACAATCTCATGTTGTATGAGCTTCATGTGCTGCGTGCTCTTCGAAGCAAATACTGGCAAAAAATTGCCGGAGCAAATGTTTAATCATGAACACGCAGCGGCAGATAACAGGCGCCACAGCAACTTGCTGAGAAGAGGTCATTAGGAGACAATGCCACCACCCTATGTCAAAACGATTCGTGAAGAGATTATTTATGAGTATGCGAAACTCATCTCGCGCTCAGCATACGGTTCACTTCAAAGAGGATTTATCACCGATCGCTTCAAGAAACTACGCGATGGTTACATAACCATTTCGACCACCCTTCGCGAATGGGAACGGGAACAGGAGTTGCCTAAGGAGTGCGTTTTCTGTGGGGCGACATCAGATCTGACTACAGATCATCTCATACCAATCAACAGGGGTGGGGACGATTCTCCAGACAATGTCGTATTAGCCTGCAAGTCCTGCAACTCATCCCGCGGTGACAAAGGGGTGTTCGAGTGGCTAGGCCTTGAGAAGAAGGATCGGCTTCATCGGTTGGTTGCGGGCAAGTATCTTAAAGAACTGTTAGCAATACACGAGAAAGCCGGCACATTATACTTGAGCAAGAGCGACTTGGGGCAACTCTGTGCCAATTGTCCTTTACCAGAGCTTTGTAAACAATGGGGCAAAGAAGGCGAGTTAACCTGCTTTTGTCTTGAGAGCGTTTTACCATTCAAGACTTAGATCGCTGCCGCGACTCTTAATAATCGCAAGAACGACACCCGCTTGCCATTATTTATTCAAACATTAGCGAGCAGGCTCACTTTTTTGATAGAACACAGTTTTACTTGCTACATTCCCCCGCCATATTGTAAATAAGTTTTTTATATTCAGCACTCTGTCTCGTCTTTTAACAAAATAATTTACTAAATTGTAGCAAAAAAATATCCCTATGCCAAATACTGAATCTATAAAAAACGAGATAACCAAACTTGTAGAAAAGTATAACACAGTTGCAGAAGAAAAAAGAATCGGCAAGTATAACGAGGAGATGACTAAAAAGGATTTTATTCTTCCTTTATTCAGAACTTTGGGGTGGAGTGTTGAGAATTCCAGCGAAGTTACAGCCGAGGAAAAAATATCCAAAGGTAGAGTTGATTACTCCTTCAGAATTAACGGCATTCCAAAATTTTTCCTTGAAGCAAAGGCGCTCAGGGAAGACCTGGAAAATCCTAAATTCGTTGAACAGGCAATAAACTATGCCTGGCATAAAGGATGCACCTGGGCAGTACTTACCGATTTTGAAAGTGTAAAAATCTTTAATGCTGAATGGAGAACATCAAACCCGTTACAGAGCCATCTTAAAACAATTCCTTGTCAGGAATTTATTCCCCGTTTCGACGAGTTATGGCTTTTATCAAAAAAGAGTTTTGATAGCGGCTTAATAGATGATGAAGCAGAAAAATGGGGAAAGAAAACAAAAAAGATTTCTGTCGATAAACAACTTTTAACCGACTTTACACGGTTCAGAGAAATTCTCTCAAAAAATATTGCCAAGCTCAACAGAAGCAAAAACTTAACGGAAGAAGATTTAGACGAGTCGGTTCAGAGAATTTTAGACCGCCTAATTTTTATAAGAAGTTGTGAAGACAGAGAGCTTGAGGCAAAGTCATTGATTTCGAGTTTGAGAGAATGGGAGAGTCGGGGTAAAGGGCAGTTTATAAAATATTTACGTGAGGTATTTGCTTATTTCGATAAACTATATAACAGTAAAATTTTTGCCAATCATCTGTGCGACGATTTGGACATTGATAACGAGGTTCTGAATGAAATAATCGAAGGACTTTATTACACAAAAGATAATTCTGTATCGTACGACTTTTCCGCAATTGAGGCAGATGTTTTAGGCAATATATACGAGCAATATTTAGGGCATATATTAAAGAAAAGCGAGAAACGGGCAAAACTCACAAAAAGTCATACACACAGAAAAGAGCAAGGTATTTATTATACTCCCACTTACATTGTCGATTTTATTGTTCGGAATACTTTGGGAGAATTGTTAAAGGATAAAAGAGTTGATCCTGAGAAAATCAGAGTATTAGACCCTGCTTGCGGTTCGGGTTCGTTTTTAATTAAAGCTTTCGA
>JAHJQU010000524.1 GCA_018819005.1 Pseudomonadota bacterium
TAATATAATAAAGGACCAGTGGCAATTCCAGATGCAAACCAAAATTCTGCAGCATGTTGGTGACAACAATCTGATCTTTGTAACCGACGGCCTCAGCGCGTCGGAGTTGACCAGGCTTAATGTCAACGGCATTCATGCATCTGAAGACTGCATTCAGCAAAGAATTCAAGAGCTGTTGGACGGGCTCATACATGAAGGCCGTTCCGTGGCCGTTATACCGGAAGGACCCTATTGTACCCCACTTTACGCAACACCGGAGAGCTGATCCGGCAGAATCAATATTTTGTGATTATTTGCATTGACAGCCGATCATGGCTGCCCTATATTTACTTCAAGTAAAAGCAAGGTCTTAGCAACCATTAAGAGAAATATTAATGCCATCGTTTTGGCGATTATTGACAGGGTGCTGCCGTGGCGTTAGTTCAATTAAGGAGGGACCCGAAGTGATGCATAACAAGAATGCCGTTGTTACCGGCGCTGGATCAGGCATCGGCAAGGCAGTGTCGCTTGCCCTTCTGCGCGATGGGTATCGCGTGGCCCTGGCCGGGCGCCGTCATGATCCGCTTGAGCAGACGGCAGCCGAATCGGCCAACCCGGCCCGAGCCCTGGTCGTCCCGGCTGACGTGCGCGATGCCGACGCGGTGCATGATTTGTTTGCACGCGTAAAAGAGGGCTTCGGCCGGCTGGATCTGCTCTTCAACAACGCCGGGATTTTCGTGCCCGGCATCGAAATTGATGAGCTCTCACTAGCACAGTGGAAGGAGATGGTGGACACCAATCTAACCGGCTCTTTCCTCTGCGCCCGGGAAGCCTTTCACATGATGAAGACCCAGGACCCGCGCGGCGGGCGCATCATCAACAACGGCTCAATTTCCGCTCATGCCCCGCGGCCCAATTCCGTGCCCTACACGGCAACTAAACACGCGATCACGGGGCTGACCAGAGCCCTCTCTCTGGACGGACGCCGCTACGATATCGCCTGCAGCCAGATCGATATCGGCAACGCCGACACCGGCATGGCGGCCATCTTTGCCAAAGGAGTGCCCCAGGCTAATGGGCAGATGGCGGTCGAGCCTTTGATGGACCTTGCTCATGTGGCGAGTGCGGTGCTCTATATGGCCGGTCTGCCGCTCGATGCCAACGTCCAGTTCATGACCATCATGGCAACGAAAATGCCTTTTGTCGGGCGTGGTTAAGTCCCTTGTCAGGCCGGGGTCCCATCGGCGATAATTTTAGCGATAAGGAGATAATAGAAAGAGATGGAATCAAGCAACATAACAAGGTCTGGTTCGAGCCGGCTGCGGCTTCGTGGCGGGATTCAGCAACACTACCCGGACGTGCTGACACCGGCGGCCCTCGATGCGCTGAAAGCACTGGCCGGGTTCAACCAAAAGTGCCGGAATATCATGCACGCACGCATCGCGCGGCGGGCCGCGCGATTTAAAGATGGTCGGCGGATCGGTTTTCTCGATCCGGCCACTGACATTACGGGTCCCGGAATCACCGTGCAGCAGGCCCGCGCGGGCCTGTTCGAAGGCTCGGTTATCCCCAGCGACCTTCAGTGCCAGTGGATCCAGGGCACGGGCCCTGCCACCAGGCCCCGGTCAACGGTGGGGGAGGGAATCCGCAACGTAGCCTACGCCCTGCTCTCTGGTGCCGACGGCTGGATGTTCGACGGCGAGGACGCCCTCGGCCAGGTCGATACCATGTCGCTGGACAATCAGCGCAACCTGATAATCGCCCTAGCCCGCAAAGAGCCTTTCCTGAGCATCGCCGAAAACGTCGCCGCGGAAATGAATGGCTGGGCCAAAGGTTTTTTCGGCCGCGAGACCATCAAGGACTGGAGGCAGCAACTGGATTTTACCACACGCATTTTCCGCCCCCGGGGCCTGCATCTTGACGACCGGCATATTTGTGATGGCAAAGGCGCGGGTTTTTCGGCCTCGATTGTCGATGCTGCGCTATATGTGGTCAACAACCACCGGACCCTGACAGGAGAGGGCCGATCGATTGTCCTTTACCTGCCCAAGATTCAGACCGCCGAGGAGGCGGCTCTTTGGAACGATATTCTCGGCGCTCTGGAACAACACCTCGGTCTTGCCTCCGGGACAGTGAAGGTTTACGTGCTTGTCGAGCAGCTCGAAGCCAGTTACCAGTTGATGGAGATCCGGGCCGCCCTGGCATGCCGTTTTGTCGGCTTCAACACCGGGCGCTGGGACTACATCAACAGCGTCGCAGACGCCCTGGCCTGGGACATTGCCTTCCACAATCCCAACATCGACGCCATCACAATGACCTATGGCTACATGCGGGTTTACGAAGACCGTGTGCGGCGCGCGGTCAACACGCCTGACCGCAACGGCCATTTCGCCCTCTGGCAGGGGGGCATGGAACCCAACATTCCGGTCGGTTCGGAAAGGGGCGTGGCCGAAGCGATGAAGCGGGCGGTGGCCGGCGGTCAGCGCGAGCAGCAGGCCGGTGCCAGCGGCAAATGGGTGGCTCACTGGAAGATGGTACATATCGTCAGGCCAATCTGGGAAAAGGCCGGCGCCTTAAACCAGTTGGGCCGCAGCTTCCCGCCCCTGACTTACACCTCACAGGACGCTGATGACTTGATCCTGCTCGAGACGGGCCCGCGAACGGTGCGCGGGGCCCGCGACCTGCTCTCGGTGGCACTGCAGTACGGCAATGCATTTGGCCGTGGATTTCAGGCCGCGGCACTCAAGCCGGCTGATTTTTTCGGGAATGACGACGTGCTCTACCTGATGGAAGATATGGCAACCGGCGAGATCCGCCTGAGCATTCTCTGGGAATGGCTGCAAAAACAGGCCTGTTTCACAGAAGACGACGCGGCCACCGGCATAAAGGCCGGGGATCCCCTAACACCAGGGTTCTTCGACCGGCTGGTGGCCGAAGAGTACGAGAAGCTGCACCGTGCGAAAAACAGGGATGTGCACGACGACTCCAAGAAGACCACCCTGCCCATCGCCAGTGAGATAGTGGCGCGGTATGTTAAAAATCCGTTCAAGGCTCCATGGTACGTTGATCTGCTCAACCTAAACCTAAACAACCATGACCTGGCGCGAGCCAGCCGCCGTATCGAGGAGTATCTTGCCGCCTTCTGGCAGGACGGCACACGCCTGACGGCGAACACGGACACCGACGTTCCTTAACCGGCGATCCTCCGGGGCCATCCGATTGCTTCGTCACACCATTTTGCGATGGAGAGGAGGCGATCATCGGCCAATCGCGGGCAGATAAGCTGCAGGCCAAGAGGCAGCCCCTGCGGGCCCTGTCCCGCCGGGATGGTAACGGCGGGGACTCCGCACAGGGACCAGATGGTGCAAAAAGCCGGGTCACCGGTCTGTGTGAGATCCGCAGGGGCTTGACCGGGAGCCGGCGGCGTTATAGCGGCGTCAAATCCACTTAAAAAGGCATCCATATCCCCGGCGAGTTGATCCCTTTGTGCCAGATCCCGGGCCAGGGCGGATTCCCCTATTCCCAAACCTTCATCAATAAGCCCGTTGAGGCGCTGGCTTAACCGCTGGCGCTCGCGGCGCTGCAACTCGGCAAAGCCCTTTGCTCCCTCTGCATACATAATGGTACGGTGCACGGCGTGGGCGTTTTCGAAGGCCCGCGGCAACTCCTGTTCTTCCACTGTGGCGCCGGCGGCCCGCAGTCGCCCAACGAGTGTAAGAAAATGTTCCTGAGCGTTTGGATCAGCGAGATGCCAGACAGGGGAGCGCACCGCGGCCAGTCGCGGTGGATCTCCCACGGGGGGCAGATCGCCGGAGATGATTGCATTGATGCGGCCGGCAGCCGGGTCAGAGCCTTTATTTTCCAGAACCGCTGCCAGAAAGGCTGCATCCGGCACGCTGCGGGTGAACACGCCCACCTGATCGAGGCTGGGACTGAATGGGTGGATGCCGTCAAGGGGGATGAGGCCTGAGGTCGGTTTATATCCAACGATTCCGCAAAAGGCCGCCGGCCGGATCACAGAACCGTTGGTCTGTGTGCCGATCGCTGCAGGGAGGAACCCCATGGCCACGGCAGCAGCCGAGCCGCTGGAGGATCCTCCGGGTGTA
>JAHJQU010000351.1 GCA_018819005.1 Pseudomonadota bacterium
TCTTTTGGGGAAAGCCGGTATAGACCCGGAAAACGAAACAGGCCGACGTGTAGTTCCTTTTTAGGGGAGGTAAAAATGCAACTCACGCCTTAGAAAAAAGGATGCTTGCCGAACACCCCCCGGTCGTCCAAATTTGTATTTCTGGTACAGAAATCCATTCCCTATAAATTTCAAAAAATTGGGGGAATATGTCTCTTCATTCTGTGCCAGAACCAAGGCTGCCCATTTTGAGGAATTACCGGCAGGCATAGTTTCAGGTTGCAGAAAGTTGGAGGGATGATATTGGGTATGGTGGAGTAGAGTTTATGGATAATAAAAAGATGGGTAGCATAGAGGTCGTGAGATTTCTGTGCTGGCTGATTTTTTGTGGAAAGATTTTGATATTTTGTAAAAATTAACCTAAAATATCGCTCAAGTTAAACATTTTAATCCTGAGGAGGCTCTATCATGGCAGAGTATCAGGCAATGCCCAACCAATTAATGAATTACAAGTCAAAAAGCTGGTGGCTTGAATCCCTGCCGGAAACCATTGTTTCCAATCCCGGTCTTACGCCTCGGCAAACAGCCGATGTGGTGATTATCGGCGGCGGGTATACAGGATTGTCCACAGGCTGGCATCTCAAACAAATGAAGCCCGGCACGGATGTGCGGGTGATTGAATCCGATGTTTGTGGTTACGGGGCGTCCGGCCGCAACGGCGGATTTTCCATGACCCTGTTCGGGTTAACCAAGGGCATTACCAAGTTCCGGTTTTCCGATGAAAAGGCAAAATCCGCCCACCAGTACATGGAAGCGGCGGTGGATTACCTGCATGATTTCATCACCGCCAATAACATCGATTGTGACTACGAACGCAGCGGGTACCTGCTGGTGGGCACCAGTCCGGGACAGATAAAACGTGTCGAGCATGATTTCAAAATTATGGAACGCTGGGGCATGGGCGGCGTCGAACGCTGGGGAAAAGGTCGACTTTCCGATGAGTTCAGGACGGATTTTTATAAGCTCGGCTGGTTTGAGCCCCGGTGCGGTATCATAAATCCAGCGAAGCTTGCGCGTGGCATGAAAAATTTTGCGGAATCAAAGGGTGTAATCATTTATGAACGATCACCGGTCGTCGGGTTTTCCAGAAACAGGGAAGGTGGATTTACCGTTCGGACGGAAATCGGCGACATCCGGAGCGAGTACCTGGTGTTCGCCACCAACGCATATTCGGTGCTGTTTCCTGAACTTAAATCCATCCAGCGGCCGGCGTTCACCCATATCGTCATGACCGAACCCCTCTCCGGCGAACAGATGGAAAGCATCGGATGGGGATGCCGGGCCGGTATTGAAGACGCCAGGGACCTGATTCACTATTACCGTCTGACCAAAGACAACCGGATCGTCATGGGCGGCGGGGATGTGTCATTAGGGTATGGAACGAATTTGAACAAAGATCTGAATGAGAAAATTTTTACGCTTCTTGAAGACCATCTGATAGAAGTGTTTCCCCAGTTAAAAGGAATCCGGTTTACCCACAAATGGGGCGGACCAATATCCGTAACCTTGGACATGGCGCCGGTCATCGGATTTTTAGGAAGCGATCACAAATGTATCTTTTCCATGGGATGCGTGGGTCATGGTGTGTCCATGACCACCACCAACGGCCGCACAATTGCCGAGATGATCGCAGGCCGGCAAACTCCCCGCACGGACATGTTTTTTGTGGGCAGAAAAACCATTTCCTGGCCCCCTGAACTGATCTCATACGGCGTATCCCAAGCCATCAGGGGGTTTATGAAAATTGAGGACAGGCTGTATTGCAAGTAAATTTAAAATATCCGGCTGCGTAGGCCCATTTAAAGAATCATTAGGGGAAATTATGTCCGCCGGCAGTTTAGGACCGGTGTTGGATTGGAGACAGATTATATGAAAATACGAACTATGATGAATTACATGATATTTGTCATTTTACTTTTTGGAGCAGTTCATGCAGATGCCACAGAGATTGCGACGCCAAAGAATATCATCCTATTCATCGGAGATGGCATGGGCGTATCTCAAATAACGGCAGCCAAAATCGTGAAAGGAAATCTGAACATCGATCGGTTTAAAGTCGTCGGGTTACTTACCACTCATTCGCATAATGACCTCGTTACAGATTCAGCGGCCGCAGGCACGGCCTTGGCAACAGGTTATAAGACATATAACGGCGCCATTTCTGTTTCTCAAGACAAAAAGCCTCTTAAGACTATTGTTGAATATGCGGAGGACAGGCAAAAAGCAACAGGAATTGTGGTGTCATGTTCAGTCACGGATGCCACCCCTGCGACCTTTGTTGCACATGTGGACAGTAGAAAGAAATATTCATTGATTGCCGAGCATATTACAAAGAGCGGCATCGATGTTCTCTTGGGTGGCGGATTATGTTATTTTCTTCCCAAATCAACCGATGGGAGCAAAAGAGATGATGAAAAGGACCTCATTGCAGAACTGGAAAAGCGCATGAAGGTTATACGATCTGAGAAGGATTTTCAGGATCTTGGGGATGTTGATTCCGTGGCCGGCTTTTTTGCAACCAAACACCCGGCCAGGGCCAATGAACGAAAACCAAGCCTTTCTGAATTGACACGGAAAGCGATTGATATACTTTCTAAAAACAAAAGCGGATTTTTTCTGATGGTTGAAGGATCACAGATCGATTTGGCGGGACATAAAAATAATCAGGATGATATTATTTCCGAAATGATAGATTTCGATGACGCCGTGGGTGCAGGTCTGGATTTCGCTGAGAAAAACCAGCAGACAATAGTTATCGTAACTGCCGATCATGAGACAGGCGGTTTTGCTATCCACAACGGATATATTAAAGACAAGAAAATTACCGAGTCGGCATTTACATGTAAAAATCATACAGCAGTTATGGTGCCTATATTTGCACACGGTCCGGGAAGTTCAGCGTTCGCTGGGATTGGAGATAATACTGTTGTTGGCAAGGCATTAATTCAGTATTTGCAAGAATCCATGTAAGATCTATCCACATCTGTTTAAATCCGTCGGCTGTTAACGCGTCTTAAAAATGAGTTAGATCAAAACCGACTAATTCCGCTCTAAGTTTTATGGTTCATCAGGTGGAAACATCTTCCCGTAACACACAAATCATCGGGAGCAACATAGGGGACGTCCTAAACATTTAAACTTGATTTATCAGTAGCGGTATATTATTTGGGATTCATGCCAAGAAAATCACGAATAGATGCTCCGGGAGCGATGCATCACATAATTGTCAGGGGAATCGACCGACAACAAATCTTTGAAAATGACGAAGACCGTAACAATTTCA
>JAHJQU010000352.1 GCA_018819005.1 Pseudomonadota bacterium
CGCGTCAGGTTGCCGTTATAGCGCTCAAGCTTTCCTTCAAGCTTTTCCGACAGGTTCAATGCGTCGGCAGTAGCTCCCGCAAATCCGACAATGATCGTATCATTATATATCCTTCTGACTTTTTTTGCGGTATGTTTTACCACGGTATTGTTCATGGTTACCTGGCCGTCGCCGGCAACCGCAACCTTTCCCCTGTGTCTTACCGCGAGAATTGTCGTCCCATGGAAATCCATAGTTTTATTTCCTTCTTAATGACGGCTTCGTAAAAAGTCATTCTGCTGTGTTGCACTTCATCTTTCGTCATTGCAGCGTACCATAAAGTACGCTTCATTCCTCAAGATTCGTGTGCCTTGCATAATGTCCGCCTCAGGCGGATTACTTTGCCGTCCGAATTTCGACTTTTTACGAGAGCATCAATTATGATGCTTTCGTAAAAATTCATATAATCCGTCACTTCCGTGAAAACGGGGGTCCAGAGCCAGTTGAAAAGACTGGATTCTCCGCCTGAGGCGGATTTTTCACTTGAACCCTCGAATCCTGCCGAAGGTCCGCCAATCGGTCTGGCGGAAATCCTTGAATCCTCATTAAATTATTTTCTGGGATGAGCCTTGTCGTATGTTTCCATCAGCCTGTCTATACTGACATGGGTATATTTCTGGGTAGTTGAAAGGCTTTTATGCCCCAAAAGTTCCTGGACAACCCTAAGGTCTGCGCCTGCATCCAGCATGTGAGTCGCAAACGAGTGTCTGAGCGCATGCGGGGAAACGGGGACAGAAATGCAAAACTCCCTCACAAAATTTTCAAGGATCCTTCCGATGGATCTCGTTGTCAGGCGCCCCCTGCTCTTGTTCAGAAAGAGCGGCCCGTTTTCACTTAATGAAATACCCTCTCCTCTCAGCTTATCCATGTAAGCCCTGACAGCACGAAGAGCCTTGTCGCCGACAGGCACAATCCTTTCTTTTCCACCTTTTCCCAGAACCCTTATAACGCGCCCTCCGAAATCGACATCCGCAATGTTAAGACCTGCGAGCTCCGATACGCGTATTCCTGACGAATACATTGTCTCAAAAATAGCCCTGTTACGAAATCCCGCAAGAGAGTCCGTCTTTATCGAATCAAGAAGATGAAACATTTCATCGACAGTAAGATAAGCGGGAATGTTTTGATCTTGTTTTGGCGTCAGTATTAAATCTGCCGGGTTATCGGTTATAATGCCGAGCCTGACGAGATATCTTAAAAAGGAACGGAGCGCGGAAAGTTTGCGCGCAATCGACTTCTTCTTGTTCCTTTTATGCAGGAAGCCGAGGTATCCCCTTATCACCAGATGATCTACATCTTCAACCATGAACAATTTATCATCCCGCTTGTTTTCTCTGTCATGTTCATTATCCGGGAGCCGCCCTTCCGAGGCATAAGAAGTAAACTCCGTAAGATCATTCATGTAGGCGCGGCACGTGTTATCCGAATAACCTTTTTCGGAAGCAAGAGTTTCAATAAATGATCCTATCATGTTCTGTATGGAATGCTTCCCCATCATAACCGCCTTCACCGGAAATCAATCATTGCTTCAAGTTCTTCCCAGCTTCCGACTTCCACAAAGGGATGTTCCTTCCTGTTCCATGGCTGTCTGAAAAGAACAGGCGTAATTCCTTTCTCTTTCAAAGCAAAACAGGTTTCCAGCCTGTCCTCCACAAAATACGAAATGTTTTTCCCTAAAAGAACATCGGCCTTTGCATCAAAAGAGCCTGTAGCTATCACTTCCACCGACTCTGAATCAAGAGACAAGGTCTTAAGTATCCAGTCATGTATCGGTCCAAGATAGGGTCTCGCAGTCACAAACAACAGCCGACCGCTCTTTCCAAGCCTCGTCAGAACCTGTGCCGATCCGTCAATAGGTTTCAGGGGAGCATTATGTTTCCCGTCCAGTATCTTAACAATTATATCCCCGATGATTTTCGGATTAAGATCAACGCATTCCTCAAGATAATAGCATGAAATATCTTCGTAACGCAGATTATTGATCTTATATTCTTCCTGCGCTATATCGATAAACAATGACATGGTGTCGGCAAAGACACCGTCAATATCAAAAGCCAATGTTGCCGAATCGATCTTTGTATTCAAGGACTACCTTCTTGTTTTTTTCTTGAGCTTTGATATGCGATGCCTGTAAATCATTGACATCTTGACATTATCCGACTCCAAAGCGGCTTCTCTTTTTGCTTTCAAGTCCTTGATTATTGTCTTCAGTTCCCGGACGGAAGAATCCGTCTTTTTTAAAGGAGCTTCCGCGATCCCTCTTGCCTTTTTGATGGAACTTATCAGCTCAGGTTTATTCATTCCATGAGCGCCTGAAATGTCCGGAATCTCCTTTGCAAGCTCTCTCAATTCCTTAGCCGTCATCTTATCAAGCGGTTTTTCTTTAGCCACCTTTTTTTTGCTGCCCATCGTAATATAGTCTCCTTTCACAGTCCATGTAAAAAGCACAAGCGGAAGCTCCTGCCTCCGCCCCTTCTAATAATATAAATGGATAATAACCACAATCTAAACTATTTGATTTAAGGTTCTTCTCTGTTTTTCAAGCATACAACATCCCATTGAGGAGTCACGCCAGGGCGGGCCTGTCGATCCGGTCTAACATTCTTTTCCACTTGAACCCTGGAACCCTTGACCCCTTGAACCCTATTCTTTAGATGCCGCCTTCTCAATAACTTTCGCCAGATTTAAAAAAGGCGTGAACATGTCCATCGGAACCGGGAAAATGGTTGTTGTATTCTGTTCGGCGGACATTTCCCTCATTGTCTGGAGATATCTCAGTTGCAGGGCCATAGGATGATTTTCAATAATCTGTGCAGCCTCAGCCAGTTTGGTAGCAGCCTGCTGTTCGCCTTCGGCATTGATAATCTTTGCCCGGCGCTCCCTTTCCGCCTCAGCCTGCTTTGCCATTGCCCTTTGCATCTCCTGCGGGAGGTCAATATGCTTCAGCTCTACGGTCGCCACCTTAATTCCCCATTGATCAGTGTGGGCATCAAGAATCTCCTGGAGCTGGGAATTAATCTTTTCCCTTGCGGAAAGAAGCTCATCGAGTTCAGCCTGGCCGCAAATGCTTCTTAATGTAGTCTGAGCCAGCTGTGTCATGGCATACTGGAAATTTTCAACTTCAACAACCGCCTTGACTGTATCAACCACCCTGAAATAGATAACGGCGTTGACCTTAACCGATACATTGTCCCTTGTTATGACATCCTGGGGATCAACGTCCACCACAATAAGGCGAAGGCTCACTTTTACCATTTTGTCGATTACCGGTATGAGAATAATAAGGCCCGGCCCCTTTGCATTTATAACTCGACCGAGCCTGAATATTACGCCCCGTTCGTACTCATTCAGTACCCTTATCGAGGTTGAGAGAAAAAAAACAATAATTATTACTATGGCAATAAACGTTAACATATTGTTCTCCTTTTTTATTTTATCTTATTGAATACGCGTCTTCTTTTTACGTGTATAGATCTATTGAAGCTGTTCGACTTCCACAACAAGACCGACAACCTTAACGACTCTTACTTTTGTTCCAGCCCGTATCGGATTTTTTGATATTGCCTTCCAGAGTTCCCCATGGACGAATACCTTTCCTTCGGGCATTATATCATTTTTAACGATCCCCGTCTCCCCGATAAGACCTTCCGCTCCGCTTCTTGATTTTGAAATCTGGGATTTAAAAACAAGGGCGGATACCGTTATAAAGAAGGCGGATATGAATATAAATGTCGGAAGCAATACATCAAGCGAAACTTTAACCCCCGGCACTTCCCCTTCAAAGAGCATTAGAGAGCCGAGCAAAAATGAAGTGACTCCTGCTATACTCAAAAGCCCGTAACTTGTAATCTTCATCTCAAGAATGAAGAAAATCACCGCAAGAATTATAAGGAGTATACCGGCATAATTTACAGGAAGAGTCTGGAAAGAAAAAAAAGCCAGAATCAATGAGATTCCCCCGACAACACCCGGAAAAACAGATCCCGGGTGCGCCAGTTCAAAATAAAGGCCGGCAAGCCCTATCATCATAAGTATATACGCTATATCGGGATTGCTGATTGTTTTAAGTATCTTGGTTCTTAAAGTCTCTCTGAATTCGGTTATTTTGTAATCATCAAGATCCAGCACACCTTTGTCTTGTATCTTCCGCCCGTTAATATTTTTAAGAAGGTCATCAAGATCTTTTGCCACGAAATCTATTACATTCTCTTTCAGGGCTTCCGTCTCTGTGATGGATACGCTTTTCCGCACCGCATTTTCAGCCCAGTCAGCATTTTTATTCCGTTTTCCGGCTATGCTTTTTGCATATGCTGCCATATCATTCGTGACTTTATCGGACATTGTCCCGCCGACATCCTTTCCCCCTAAACCCACCGGATGAGCTGCTCCGATATTTGTGCCAGGAGACATCGCGGCAATATCCGCGGCCATTGTAATTATTACTCCGGCAGAAGCGGCCCTGGCTCCGCCCGGCGCCACATAAACCACAACAGGAATCTTTGATGCAAGTATTGCCATGACAATTTCACGCATCGACTCTGAAAGCCCGCCCGGCGTGTCAAGTTCTATGATGATGCAGGAATATTTATTCTCCGAAGCATACTCAATAGATCTCTTAATAAAGTCAGAAACACCCGGATTAATATCGGATGAAATCCTGACAAGGCATACATCTGCCTGTTTTGCAAATCCGTCACCCGCAGGTATCAGGATCAAAACAGACAAAGCAAGCATTAATATTACGGAGGTTACAATTTTCACAGGTTCTTTTCCGCCTTCACATTTTGCCTCATCAGC
>JAHJQU010000353.1 GCA_018819005.1 Pseudomonadota bacterium
TTCTTCCGATTCTTTCAATATCATTTGCAAAAGATACTCCCGCTGAAGGCGTATAAAATATTTTGAAGGATCATACAATCCATCAGGATGATCGATACGCAGTCCATTGACCTTTCCTTCTCTGATGAGTTTATAAAGCGTCTCATGGTATGCCTTGAAAACTTTTTCATCCTCGGTACGAATAGCTCCGAGTTCATTAATATCAAAAAAACGACGGTAATTAATCTCCTGCGAAGCCACCGACCAAAAAGCAAGACGGTACGATTGCAAGTTCAAAAGGTGATCGAGCGCGTCAAAGCTTTTTGGGTCGTCTTTATTCCCGTTAAAAAAACGCACGCGTTCTTCTATGAAACTGCTAATTTTTTCGGAGCGTTCCGTAAGCGCCGCCAACCTGCGCTTAGCGATCTCTTTTTCCCGGCTGCGCTCGATTATCTTTTCCGGCAAACATTCGGAGGCAGGAGGCAAATTTTTAAAAGCCGTGATAACGCTTAAATATTCCGAATAATCCTGATTTTCTTGACCCATATCTTTCACGAGCTTGTCTATATCGTCCTCTAAGATAACCGCGTAGGTCTTAGGGTCAATCGGAAAACAGTGATCATGATAAAAGGCGGTAAATCCGCCATTTTGAAAAATAACCTGTATTTCCTGATTTTCCAGGACCTTCCCGTAAAAATCACCCAAAACCGGCAAGAGAACTTTGCCCCAAAGTTCCTGTTTTGTAGGCTTCCAATCAATGTCGAAATACTGCGCGTAAAATGAACAGAGGCCGTTTTCCAGCACGTCAAGCCACCAGCGGTTGTGTTTACCCATAACCCCCATATGATTAGGAACCACGTCCAGAATATGCCCCATGTCATTCTTCGCAAGGGCATCGCAGAAATTCGCGTACTCTTCGGGCGTACCGATCTCGGGATTAATGGAATTCGGATCTGTTACATTGTATCCATGCATACTTCCGGGAACGGCTTGAAAATAGGGAGAGCAATAAACAGCTCCGATGCCGAGTTCTTTTAAATACGGGACCAAGACCGTGACGTGCTTAAAGGTAAAATCACGGTTGAGTTGAATACGATATACTGACGATGGGATAAAGACAGCTCGTATCATTTTAAGAATCAGGGAACGTAATTTCTCTTCGCTAAAGATAATTTTAGCAGGCTCTGTTCCCGATTGTTCGCATTTGCTCAGTTTATCTTGGCTCATTTTTCTCCATTCTTGACTGGTTTTTGAATAAGAGAAAAAACGGATAAAGAACGGTTTCTTAAGTTATAGCCGTTTAGTTCGGGTAAAGTTACAACTTCAGCACCCGAATCAAAGGTATCTAAAATAAGTTCCCATTCCATATCGCTTCGGTAAGCGGGCAAAGTAAAAACAATATCCTCCTGCGACGAATTCATCAATAAAAGCAAGGTGTCTCCGATGATGCGCTCGCCGTACTCATCCGTCTCCTGTATCGAATCCCCGGCCAGAATAACTCCAAGGCACTTGACCCAGGCAGAATTCCATTTTTCATCGGTCATCTCCTGTCCATTAACATCAAACCAAATAATGTCTTTGGCTTCCGAACCCCGGATATCCCGCCCCTGAAAGAATTTCCTTCTTCGAAAAACAGGTTGTTCTCTTCGTAAGCGAATCAGCCTGCGGACAAAATCAAACAAATCTTTTTTCTTTTCGGACAAATCCCAATCAACCCAACTTAATCCATTATCTTGGCAATATGTATTATTATTCCCTTGCTGGGTACGCCCGATTTCATCACCCGCAAGAACCATAGGCACCCCTTGGGACAAAAGAAGCGTGGCGAATAAATTCCGCTTTTGACGCTCACGCAAATCAATAATTGACGCGTCTTTGGTAGCGCCTTCTATGCCGCAGTTCCAACTGTTATTATCGTTAGCGCCGTCATTATTATTCTCGCAATTAGCCTCATTATGCTTTTGATTATAACTGACTAAATCCTCAAGGGTAAAACCATCATGGCAGGTAATGAAATTAACGCTGGCGTATGGCCTGCGCCCGCTTTGTTCATAAAGGTCGCTTGAGCCGCTTAAACGAGTAGCGAATTCGCCTGTCGTACCGCCATCCCCTTTCCAAAATCTGCGCACCGCATCGCGGTATTTTCCATTCCACTCAGTCCATCCAACCGGAAAATTACCAACCTGGTATCCTCCTTGGCCGAGATCCCAGGGTTCCGCGATCAGCTTAACTTGTGACAAAACAGGGTCCTGACAGATTACGTCAAAAAACGCGCTCAGTTTATCCACAGCGTACAGTTCTCTGGCAAGCGCGCTCGCCAAATCAAATCTAAAACCGTCAATGTGCATTTCAATCGCCCAGTAGCGTAAACTATCCATGATTAATTGAATAACGCGGGGATGCTGCATACTAAGGGTATTGCCACATCCGGTAAAATCTTCGTAATAACGCTTGTTTTCATTCGAAAGGCGGTAATACCAAACATTATCGGCCCCTCGGAATGACAGCGTTGGCCCCATCTGGTTGCCTTCCCCGGTATGATTATACACTACATCCAGGATTACTTCGATTCCCGCCTGATGAAGGCCGTAAACCATTTTCTTAAATTCGTTAACACCCTCTTGAGGAAGCGGTGAGGATATGTAACGCATGTCGGGGGCAAAAAATGATAATGTATTGTAGCCCCAATAATTACTTAAGCCCTTCTCCACCAGATGCCTGTCGTCAACATGATGGTGTATCGGCATCAGTTCTACGGCAGTAACGCCGAGCTCCTTAATATACCTTATGATAGGGTCGGCGGCCAGGCCCGCGTACGTGCCTCGGAGTTCCTCCGGCAATTGCGGATGGGTCTTGGTAAACCCTTTCACATGGAGCTCATAAATAAGGGTCCTGTGCCAGGGTATCGCCGGAGGCGTATCCTGTTTCCAATCGAAACCCTCATCGATAACGGCGGCGAGCGGCGCAAACGCGGCATTATCCTGTTCATCGAAGGACATGTCTTCTTCCGGATCCCCGATTCGATAGCCGAACATTTCGTTACTCCAACTCACTCGCCTGCCTATTGCTTTGGCATATGGATCCAGAATGATTTTATTAGAATTGAAACGATGGCCGGCGCCGGGATCATAGGGCCCGTAAACACGATAACCATAAAGCTGGCCCGGCCTCGCGTCCGGAAGATAACAGTGCCAAACCCTGTCGATATTTTCAAGTATAGGGATTCGGCAAGATTCGCTCGAACTTTCGGCTGATTCAAAAAGGCATAGTTCCACTTTCGTCGCGTTTTCAGAGAAAATCGCAAAATTCACGCCCTGGCCATCCCAAAAAGCTCCCATGGGACTCGGCAGGCTGTTACGGAACAGGAATTGTCTACCTACCACAAGCATCTCTGAAAAGAGCCATAGCTTGTCTACTAAGACTTGTTTCCTTAAAAAGGCTTCTTTGTCGTATAAAATATAAGCACTTAGTCAATATAGATAATATTTTCAGCATCAATTCTGATTAAATCAAGGTCATTTGATAGAATCTTTTTTTTGTAACAATTATTCAGGATGTTGTTAAGCATAATCCTAAATCAATTTCGTTTGCAATGCAATATTTCCATATTTTCTTTAAGTTATGGACAATACACATTAGACTAAATTCTCCTTGTACTTTTTCTAATCCCCTAAGTAAAAATTGTCTAAACCCTGAATTATGCTTTATATTCCCATACACCGGTTCTACGGTATGCATCCTCTTCTGGTATTTTTTTGCTCCATCCTCTGATGTAATTTTCTCTCTGTTTGCTTCTACAAAACTCTCATTCTTGTCTCTGGTTATGACTTTATTCCTTGCTTTTGGACAACATTTCTCTTTTGTTTCACAGTGTCAGTACCGGTTTAATTTTCCCCAGTTTTGACCGGTGAAATTCCCCACCTTAATAAGCCACAAAAAGTGCCGGTGAATTTTCCCCACCCCTCATTTAGGTGATCACCTATCTATCCTTTAAACACATCTTATGTATATCATATCTTCATTCCTTTGTCCAGAATTTCTTCTTCTTTTCCTTCAGTCGGTAGCTTTCTCCCCGGATGTTGAAACTGGTAGAATGATGAAGTAATCTATCTAAGATAGCCGAGGCAATAACGGTATCGGTAAAGATGGTTCCCCATTCTCCAAAGGTCTTATTGGAGGTAAGGATGATAGAACCTCGCTCATATCTTTTTCCAGACAAGCTGGAAGAAAAGGTTAGAACCTTCTCTATCTAAAGGTAGATATCCGTTTCTATCCAATATTAAGACCGAAGGAACAA
>JAHJQU010000354.1 GCA_018819005.1 Pseudomonadota bacterium
CCATAGAGGTCATTGACGCCAGGAAAGCTTTCTTCACGGCTCTGAAAGGAATTACAGACCCTGAGGAAAAACGGGAGGCCATTACCCAGACTTTCTATAAAAAAGTATTCGGTGAGTTGGTTGTGCAGAGCGGTGCGAAGTATCTTCTCCAGGGAACCATCCTGACGGATATTGATGAAACCGTGGCGGGGATCAAGCGGCAGCACAATGTCTTTGCGCAACTCGGCATCGATCCCCAGAAGGCATTCGGTTATAAGATTATCGAACCCCTGATCCAACTGCGTAAGGACGGGGTGCGCAAAGTGGGAGCTGCTCTGGGCCTGCCGGCACAGATTTTTGACCGGATTCCTTTCCCCGGACCGGCCCTGGCGGCGCGGGTCTTGGGTGAAGTGACACCGGATCGCGTTAAGATCGTCAGGAAAGCCACGGCCATTGTGGAAAAAGAACTGTCGGGAATGAAAGTTTTCCAGTATCTGGCCATCCTGCACGAGGACCGCGTCACGGGCATGCGGGATGGAAAAAGGGATTTTGGTCTCCAGATCGAGGTCCGTTGCTGGAACAGTGTCGATGCCAGATCTGCCGAGGTGACGAGATTGCCCTATGAAACCCTGGAGAAAATCGCAGGGAGAATCGTCAAAGAAGTCCCCGGCGTAGTCAGCGTGACCTATAACATCACCCCGAAACCGCCTTCAACCATCGAAGCGGTATAACCGGGAATCGCTGCGGAGTCGCACCCTGCCTGATGAAAAGAAGGAACTCCCAGTTGCCTCATTAATAAATGTTACCGAAGGGGTTGAGTTGAAGGTAACATTGACTCATAAAAGATGTTGCCGAGGGTTATTGTTTATGGAGAATCTGTAGCTGGAGGCTGCACGTGATTGCTTCCTGTTGTCCAGAAAAGTTCCTACAACCGGCCTTTTGTCAACGCCTTGGATATTTCTACGCGTATTCTGTTCAAGAAGGGGAGCCTTCAGGGACAGGGCGTATTTAGGGTTAATCAAAGTATAAGTACAGCAGGAGAAATGGGGAATTATAGACAAAAAAAAAGGGTTAGCCCATTTCTGAGCTAACTCTTTGATATTATTTATGGTGCCGAAGGCCGGACTTGAACCGGCACGGACGTCGCCCACTACCCCCTCAAGATAGCGTGTCTACCAAATTCCACCACTTCGGCGATTCAAAGCAGCATAATCTATTTTTTTTCGTTTGTTTCCGGGAGCTGAACCGGCGCTGTTTCCTGTTTAGGGATAACATCGCCGCTTTGAGCAGCACTTTGCTCAACAGGGGCTTTTACATCCGTCATAACCGAGCTCCCTTTTCTGTGCGCGGAAATGTAAGCGAGCGACAGGGATGTAATCATGAAAATAACAGCGACCACTGTTGTTGCCTTGCTAAGGAAAGTAGAAGCTCCCGTGCTTCCAAAAAGGGTCTGGCTGGAACCTCCGCCAAAGGCGGCACCAATATCAGCCCCTTTACCTGTCTGGAGCAGAACAATCATAATAATTGCCACGCAAACGATAACATGTAATATAATTAATAAAATTGACATATATTAATCCGGCTCATTTATATTTTATAATTTCTGCAAATTTTTCAGCGTTTAAACTTGCTCCGCCGACGAGAGCGCCATCGATATCGGGCATTGACATCAGTTCCCCGATATTTTCCGGCTTTACACTTCCTCCATACAGTATTCTTACCGATCCGGCAATCTTTTTTCCAAAAAGGTTCTCAATAAGGTTGCGCAGAAACCGGTGAACTTCCTGAGCCTGAGCGCTTGTTGCTGTTTTGCCTGTCCCTATGGCCCAAACAGGCTCATATGCCAGTATCATGCGCTCCAGATCACCTGGAGAGAAGCCTTCTAACCCCATTTTTAACTGTTTGTCAAGAATATTAAACGTATCCTTACCATCACGCTCTTTTTCTGTTTCACCTACGCAAAAAACAGGCGCAAGGCTGTTGTTTATTGCGGCTCTAATCTTTTTGTTGACGGACAGGTCTGTTTCGCCGAAAAATTGCCTGCGTTCCGAATGTCCTATGATAACATACCTGCATCCTGCCGAAGCAATCATTCCTGGAGATATTTCACCCGTATAGGCTCCTTCCTTTTCCCAGAAGATATTCTGTGCGCCCAGCATGACAGAACTCTCTTTTATTGCTTCATGGACCTGTGACAGAGCGGTAAAGGGCGGGGCGATCATCACATCGACATTTTTCACATCGGATACAAGACCGGTCAGTGTTTTTGCGGTTTCGACAGCCTCGGCGCAGGTTTTGTACATTTTCCAGTTTCCTGCGATAAATGGTCTGCGGTTATTCATAATCATCTCCTAACCCGGCATGGCCGGATTCAAAAAGATTTGATGTTTTCACACGAAGACACAAAGATCATTACCAATCCCAGCATCTTCA
>JAHJQU010000355.1 GCA_018819005.1 Pseudomonadota bacterium
CCGCATATCCCATGATTGACTGAAGCATGTTGTTAAAATCGTGCGCTACCCCTCCTGCCAGACGGCCCACAGACTCCATCTTCTGGGCCTGGCGGAGCTGATCCTCCAGGGCCACTCTCCCGGTGATATCCTCGAAGGAAATAAGATTTTCACCTGTCTTCAGACTTACCGGAACGAAATGAATGATCTTCCGGGAACCATCTTTGCAGGTGACATCAAAAATCCGGGGCCTCTTTTCGCCTGGTACATATGCCTTCAAGTCCTCAATCCAGGTTGATACGACCTGATCTCTGTATTCCGAATCAGGATATGCCAGCTCAAACCATCTTTTCCCGTCAGGAACATCTTTCAGGTCATAGCCGAAGATTTCAGTAAACTGGGGGTTTGCATAAGTAAATTTTCCGTTTTCCTCAATTAGCACCATCCCGAAGGGGGCGTTCTGGATAAGACTCTGAAACCGCTGTTTTTCGTGCTGCAGCGCTTCATCCGATAGTTTGCGCTCAGTAATATCGCGGGACACACCGTAAAATCCTGTTAATGCCCCTTTTTCATCCCTTAACGCCCCTATGATATTATCACCCCATACTGTGGATCCATTTTTATTATAATATTCGATATCCATTTTTATGATTCTGTCTGGGTCGTTACCTGGCTCAAGATCGCGTTCAAGCTCTTTCATGAAGATTTCGGTCGCACGCGCAAATGATTCCGGAGTCATCCGGGCTTCCGGGTTTTGGGACATCCTCTCTTCCGGCGTGAAACCGAATAATTTTTCTGTCGAAGGGCTTATATATGTTATACGAAAAGCAAGATCCGTTTTCCAGATAACATCGGTCATCTTTTCCGCAATAAGCCGGTATCTGCCCTCACTCTCCCGCAGAGCCTCTTCGGCCTGCTTCTGTTCTGTAATATCTCTCACAATTGCCTGTATAAATTGCCGGTCTCCCAATTCAAAACTATTTAGCGAGACCTCGGCATCAAAGGGCGTTTTATCTTTACGGAGATGTTTCCAGTAAAATCGTTGAGGCTTTCCATTAAATGCGGCGTTTATGATTTTCAGGGCCTTTTCTTTCGAGTCTCTCCCGTCAGGTTGCTGCTGAGGGCTGAATTCCCAGGGAGTATGGCCGACAATGTCATCGCTTCTCTCACACCCGAACATCTCCAGGGTTTTCTGGTTACACTCAACAAACTTGTCCTCTTTCATAATAAAAATTGCGTCATTAGCTCCCTCAAAAAGTGTGAGATACCGCTTTTTCGCTTCCCGTGATATTTCTTCCGCTTTCTTGCGGTCAGTAATGTCGAGTGCCGTGAAAGCTACTCCGGCGGACAGATCGGATGGGTTTAACGGGGTGGAACTGAGCAGAACGTCGATTATAGTGCCGTCTTTACGGCGCCAGCACGTTTCCACCGAACCGGTGCCTTTTTCGGCTATCTGACGGTCTTTTTCGCTGCCCACATAGTCGTAATCAGCATCGGTTAGGTAAAGCATCCTGGCGCTTTGGCCTGCAAGTTCATTCCTGCTGTAGCCGGTCATATCGCAAAGTCGGTCGTTCGTATCTTTTATTATGCGATCAACCACCGCACCGATTCCGATCGGAGCCGCCAGAAAAATACTCCTGAGTCTGCTTTCGCTGGCCAAAAGCCTGGTTTGAATGCTTTGTGAACTTTCTTCGGACATAGACACCCTCTTTTATTGATTTTATAGAAGGCCTAAATATGACTTTTTGAAGGTCATCATAAATGATTGGCAAGACATGAATAGCATAACATGCTAATTTGTCAAGAAAATGAATTGGCCCGCAGATGTCTGCGGGCCAATCTGTTTATTTAAGAATTTAATAATCGGAGAGTCAGTAGGAACGGGCCCGGCCGGCCCTTCGGTTTCGTGGTGCATATGCCGGTGTGCGCGCATACTCAGCGTCCTTCCGGGGAGCTGGACTTTTGTAGTTGAAGCCGTCTATTGTATTACGCCTGAGCGGGCTTCCGAGAATCTTTTCGATTGCCCGC
>JAHJQU010000356.1 GCA_018819005.1 Pseudomonadota bacterium
CCCTTGATTTGCTTGGTGGAGCTGAGGGGGCTCGAACCCCTGGCCTCATGACTGCCAGTCATGCGCTCTCCCAGCTGAGCTACAGCCCCTATTTGTATCCGGCCAAGTAACAAAAAGCGTTGAGAGTGTCAACATCAAATTTAACAATTCCAAGTTAACTTGTTGACAAAATCCGGGACAGAAAATAATATCCAAAGCTCCGAATCAGAGTAATGTCGGGTACAAAACCGGTGATATTCAGGTCTATAACGGTTCCTATTTATCTGAAATAAAAGGTTTTATTTATGATGAAAAATATCGGTATAAGGAGGACTCGTGCAGGCAATATCCGGCAAAAAGCCGGTCCGGATGCGTTTAAGGAATTTGATGCGACACAGTTATATTGTCCTAAGTGCAAGCAGGCGGTTCCCGTACGGAAGCGCCTCCTTCTTGTTCTTTCCGAAGGGGATAAGTATGAGTATCTGTGCGCCTTTTGTTCCGAATCTGTCGGCACCAAGATTGACAGGAAGAAAAAACCTGCTACCATAATTTATTAATTTTGACGGCTTCTTAAAAAGTCATTCTGTCCGCCTAGGCGGATTGCACTTCATCTTTCGTCATTGCAGCGTACGAAAAGTACGCTTCATTCCTAAAGATTTGTGCGCCTTGCATAATGAGCTTTTTACTTTGCCGTCTGAATTTCGACTTTTTACAGGACCATTAATTTCAATAACTGCCGCGTTATTTTATCGGCGAAGAGAGACCTTTAAGGATAATATCATGCTTGATTTAATGCGAAAAAATGCCGGCTCATGGATAATAAAAGGGCTTCTGGGTATCATTGTTGTAGTATTTGTTTTCTGGGGAGTCGGAAGCTTTCGTGCACAAAGAGGGAACAGGGTCGCTTTAGTAAACGGAGAGGTAATTACCGGCCATGAGTATCAGGAGGCGTATAACAATCTTGTTGAGCAGGTGCGCGCCCAGTTTGGAAAGAGCCTTGATGAAAACATGCTGAAGACGCTTGATCTGAAGAAGAAAGCACTGGATCGTCTGATTGAAAGGAAGATCGTTGTAAAAGAGGCCGAAAAACTGAAATTCAGAATCACAAATGATGAGCTTACCCAAGCCATAGTAAATATAAAGGCATTTCAGTCAGACGGTGTTTTTAACAAGAAAGCATATGAAAGGGCTTTAAGCCAGAACCGTATGACCCCCGAAGTATTCGAGGCTTCCATCAAGGAATCCATGCTGATAGAAAGGATCATGTCTTTTGTAACAGGAGGAGTCAGGATATCTGAAAAGGAAGCCCTGGAGTGGTTCAAGTGGAAAGGGGCTTCGGTAAATGTGAATTATGCTGATTTCAATCCTGAGAGGTTCACGGGTATAAATCCAACAGGGGAAGATCTGAAGGCTTTCTTTGACAGGAACAAGGAGGCATATAAAACTGAAGATAAAATTAAGATAAGTTATCTCATCTTTGAGCCCGGTTCCTATGCATCGAAGGCAACAGTTGAAGAGAAGGATATAAACGAGTTTTACGAGACTAATATCGATAAATTCAAACGTCCAAAAACGGTTGAGGCAAGGCATATCCTGTTAAAGGTCGAAGAGGGTGAAAGCCCGGAGGTAGTTGAAGAAAAAAGGGTTAAGGCCGTCAATATACTTAAGATGATAAAAGAGGGCCGGCCATTCGAAGATCTTGCAAAGGAATATTCGGATTGTCCCAGCAGGTCACAGGGAGGGTATCTTGGCGCATTTCAAAAGAAGGATATGGTCGAGCCGTTTGCCGGCACCGCTTTTTCATTAAAACCGGGCGAAATCAGCGAGCCGGTTTTAACCAAGTTCGGGTGGCATATTATTAAAACTGAAAAAGTGAATGAGGAAAAGGTCTTTTCCCTTCAGGAGACGCGCGGCGCTATTTTGAAAAAGATTTCGGAAGACAAAGCAAAAAACTTTGCATATGATGAAGCTGAAGCGGTTTATAATGATGCCCTGCAAATGAAAGATCTGACGAAAGCAGCTGAAAAATACGGCCTGACAATAAAAAGTACCGATTTCTTTTCCCGTAATGAGGCTTCCCGGATAACCGGCATAGATAACCCTGCATTGATTACATCTGAAGCCTTCGAGATGCCCGAAAAGGAGATAAGTGATGTAAAAGAGTCAGGCAGCGGATACGCAATTATTCAGGTTGTGGGGAAAATGGCAGCAAAGACACCTGAATTGAAAGATGTTAATGAAGTGGTAAAGGCTGACCTTGTGAAAGAAAAGCAGAATGAAAAAGCGGAAAAAGAGGCAGGCGCTCTTCTGGCTGCCCTTAAGAATGGTGGGGATATGACAAGGGAAAGCGCCAGATACGGGCTTTCCGTCAGTGAGACAGGGTTTTTCAAGCGTAATGAGAATATCCCGAATATCGGACAGGAACCGCAGATTACGGAGGCAGCTTTTACGCTGTCAAAAGAGAGGCTGTTCCCGGAGAGTGTGGTCAGGGGAACAAAAGGCTATTATGTTATAAGGTTTAAGGAAAAAAAAGACCCGCCTGCTGAAGGATTTGACAATGAGAAGGATAATATAAGGAAGGCGCTCCTTGAACAGAAAAAGATAAAAACATTCGACGCCTGGCTGGCCCAGGCAAAAAGCAGGAGCAAGATCGAAGTCGATAAGGAATTTCTGGAATAACAGGATCATTTAAGGGGAATTCGGTGTATGGAGAGGGGGCGTGATGAGCAATAAAATGAAAAAAAATGATGAAACTTATTCTTCAAAGAAATGCCCGGAATGCCTGACCCATATTCCTGCTGACGCCGTAGTCTGTCCTTCGTGCAAGCGACGGATAGGCAAAAGATCGGATACAGGAATGGCAAAGAAAGCCATCAACTGGAAGTCGTATATAATGTTGATTATATCATGGGCTGCTCTCGCCTTTTACATATGGTGGGCTTTTTTCAGGGAATAAATCCAATTAAAGAGACATGCCCCGGCATGTCTCTTGTAAGTTATGTAAGCTCTCTATTCAAAGATCTCACTTTGCAATCATTGCCCGCATCATGTCGCCTGCATTTTCGGCATGGTCTGCAACTGAGCCGATTATCTCGGTAAGCCTTATCATGTGAAACACTGTAACAGGGTCCATCTCCATGTTAAATATCTTCTGCTTTAACATGTGTTCAATCTTGTCGGCTTCGTGTTCCTGATGACGGAGATTTCTTATTATTTCCTTGACCACTTCTCTCTGCTTGTCCGAAAAAGATTCGAAGTACTTTCTTGCTTCTGCAACCATCTTGCTCAATTCTTCAATAGGATCAATGGTTGAATCAACTAAAAGGAAAAAATCCTTTGAAAGCTCTGCCGGAATTCCCGGCTCAACCCTGTATGAAATCCAGTCGAGCACATCTTCAACTGCATCAAGAACGGCGTCCTGTTCCCTTAAAAACATGAATAGCTGAAACTTATCAACAGGCAACATAGTTCCCTTGGGGAGGTGTCCCCTTACGCGCCTTTTTATCATGTCTGCTTCTTTTTCAAGCCTGATGACTTCCTGCCGTAGCTCTTCGAAAGATTTACATTTGTTTTCCACATGGCATTCAACTGCCTGCTGAAAAGCCCACGCGCACTCCTTGACTTTTTCAGAATGCTCCTGGAGACCGTCAAAAGGTGATGACATGAAGAGTGAAAAGAAAGGCATTCTCATAATCACATCCTTTGTAAAATAAATTGAAGTATCTTATAAATGACCATGCAGGTTAAGGCGGATGCCGGCAGGGTCAAAAGCCAGTAAAATACAATTTCATATACAAGCCTCAAGTTGAGGGCTTCCATTCCGCGGGCCATGCCTACTCCAAGAACCCCTCCGACAGCGGCATGGGTGGTTGAAACAGGCAGACCAAGTTTTGAAGCAATAAGAACCGTTGTTGCTGCCGCAAACTCAACGCAGAAACCACGGCTGTTGCTCAGATGTGTTATCTTTGTGCCGAGAGTTTCCATTACACGGCGGCCTGCCATTGTTATACCTAAAGCAATCCCGACACCTCCGAAAAGAAGAAGAAAAAAAGGAACCGGAACCTGATCTCCCACTGTGCCTGTTTTTACAAAGAAATAGATGACCGCAAGAGGGGCTACGGCATTTGCAACGTCATTTGCGCCCTGTGCCAGCGCGACATAACAGGCTGTTCCGACCTGAATATACCTGAAGATTCCCTCCCCGTTGTTTCCGGATATATTCCTCTTAACGCGTTTTAAAAAGAACTTGGCAATATAGCCTATCAATGCAGCAATTATTGTGGCAACCAGAATAGCCGTTGGCGTCCCGAGCGAAAGCGTTTTCCCGAGAGGCGTTTTGAAAAGAAAAGACAAAACGACAATGAAAATCGAGATTCCGACAAAAAACGGAGAAAACTTCAACGCCCTGTCAAAGGAATCGTTTCTGGAAATAATCAACCTTTTAATAATGCTGAACATTACAAATGAAATAATGATACTTAAAGCGGGGGGAAATAATCCAGCTTAATATGACCGATGTAAGCTTTCCCCATAGTATTGCTTTAAAACCGCCTGCAATAATTCCGAATCCTATCATTGCGCCGACAATAGAGTGTGTTGTGGAAATCGGCATTGACTTCCAGGTGGCAAAACTGACCCATAAAGCGGCTGACAGAAGCGCTGCCAGGGCTCCGACAAACGCAATGTGAGGATCATTCAATATTTCATTCGAGACTATGCCTTTGCGTATTGTATCGGTTACGTGGGATCCGATGAATGCTGCGCCGATCAAATTAAGAATCGAAGCAATAAGAACAGCCTGCCGGACAGTAATTGCTTTTGCGCCAACAGAACTTGCCATGGAATTGGCAACATCATTTGCCCCGATGTTCCATGCCATGTAAAATCCAAAAACGAATCCTGCAGTCAGGATAATATATTCAGTACTCATTATTATATATCAATTTGCCTGAATGGCACCTTGAGACCTTCGCATAACATCCCCTTTGCCCGATTTCTGCGTCAGGCTCAAATTTCAATCCTCGAAATACTTCAATGTATTCCTGCGGTTAAAATTATCGCCTTCCTTGAACTTGAGCAAATTTGGATGTTCTTCAAAGGTCTCACCTTTTTTGTAGTCATAAAATGGACGGGAATAATAGTTTGTTCATTTTTGCATGGCGGAATAACATGATGGGATATACAAATCAAGTCATTGTTTTGCTGGTTTTTAACAGGTTAAAATAGTTTGAAATTTCTCTCTCACTTCAATTTTATCTCCGTTTGCGCCCGATTTGCCGGTTCCGTCAAATATCAATAGAAATAATTGAATGAACCGAACGAGTGCTTTCCCAGTATGCCGCTGTTTATCGAATCGAGAAAACGGGAAGGGCGTTTAAGAACCATTCCTGTGCTTCTGTCATAAACCTCCTTCGGATATGTGAAATAGAGGCTCTTTCTTGCCCTTGTCGCTGCGACGTACATGAGCCTGAGCTCTTCTTCAAGCTCTTCGGGGTTGTTAATGGAATGTGATGACGGGAATCTCCCGTCTAACGCCCATATGATAAATACTGTATGCCACTCAAGACCCTTAGCGGAATGTATGGTAGAAAGAACAAGGAGGTCATCCCCGCCTGAATTATCGGATAGCGAATCGTCAATGCTGGTGTTAGGAGGCTCAAGCGTCATATCGGTAAGAAACTCCTTCAGGCTGTCATATCTTTCCATGATTGACAGAAGATGCTCAAGGTCTTTTGCTCTTTTTGGGTGATCGTCAAATTGTTCTCTTAATAACGGAAGATAATAATCAACCACTTTATCACCCATTTCATAAACAGACATTACTCCCGAATCTATTTTGCCGAAAAGATCTTTAAGTCCAGACAGGTTTTCTGATGTCTGTTTTTTGATTTTTGCCGTGAGCAAACCAGTATAACCCGACTTTTCACTGGAAATGGCATCAAATATTTTATTTGCGGTTTGCCGGCCGATTCTATCCACGAGAAGAAGTATCCTTTGCCAGCTTAATCTGTCTTTGGAGTTAACGAGAACTTTCAGGTGAGCGAGAACATCCTTTATATGTGCAGATTCGACAAATTTAAAGCCGCCCACTTTTTTGAAAGGAATATCACTGCGGGTAAGCTCGATCTCAAGGTCAAATGAATGATATCCAGCCCTGAAAAGAACTGCTATCTCATTTAAGGGAATTCCATACTGATTCAATTCACGTATCTTTTCAATAATGAACTTTGACTGGCTGTTTTCACCGGATGTGCAGACCAAAAGCGGCTTTACCCCTCCTTTTCTTCTTGTGAAAAGAGTTTTGGAATATTTTTCCGATGCCCTTTCTATGATGATATTGGTCAGATCGAGTATAGGCTGGTCGCTCCTGTAATTTTCTTCGAGGGTAATAGTCCTTGCTCCCGGGAATAATTCCGGGAATCTCATTATGTTTATGAAGTTTGCTCCCCTGAAGGCATATATGCTCTGTGAATCGTCGCCGACAACCATTATATTTTTATTAGCGCTTGCAAGAAGAGTCAATATGTCCGCCTGCATCTGGTTTGTATCCTGATATTCATCAACCATTATGTGTTCATAAGAAGAAGAAATTCTGTGCCGCAGATCAGGGTGCTCTTCCATGAGAGCTTTGAAGCATACCAGCAAATCATCATAGTCGAGATAGTAATGTTCGGTTTTCCGTACCTTATAAGCCTTGTTTATCGCAATAATGGTATCGAGATCATCAGCAAAATGAGGATAATCGTTGCAAATCACATCTTCAATCGTTAAAACTTTGTTCAACGCTTTGCTGAAGATAGTTGAAAGAGTGTGATTTCTTGGAAAAGAAGATTGCCGGGAGGTGCTCAGCATCTCTTTTCTTATAAGGCCGATAAGCGCTTCCGAGTCATAACGGTCTATGATATTAAAGCCTGACCCTAAACCTATTTGCCGGGAGTATTTGCGCAGAATGTTGTTGGCAAATGAATGGAATGTTCCTCCCGAGATGTTTTCACACCGGTTGTCAAGGAGGCCGGCCGCCCTTCTGAGCATTTCCTGAGCTGCCTTGCGGGTAAACGTAAGAAGTAAAATAGAACCGGGAGATATTCCCTCTTCAACAAGACGGGCCACACGGTAGGTCAGGGTTCTTGTTTTTCCGCTTCCTGCTCCAGCAATGACAAGGAGAGGCCCTTTCGTGTGAATGACAGCTTCAAACTGGGAAGAGTTTAAATCTTTTTCATAGGGAATACTGAATTTCCGAACTGCTGAATTAATCATTTCTTTCATTATATAAACTACTGCCTTTTAATATTGAATAAGTTGCAAACCGGCTTCCACCGTGGAATGATGCGTCATCTATCGCAGGCAAGTAACAATCTGCCGGATGCGGATATCTTTCACAAGAAGAAAACTTTGTCAATATTAGTTCTTATATAACAGAATTCGTTGACTTTTATTAAATCATGTAATAAGAAGAGAGTACGACATGGGAATAGTTGTCGTCCAATTGCTTGTAAATCAAACAAAGGAGAGGAAAGATGAAGAAAGTAAAGAAGCAGACAAAGCCGGTTTCCAAACCAGTTGCAACCCCTGCCAAACGCGCAGTCAGCTCAAAGAAGAAGAGCAGCGGAGCAGCCAAAATTGTAAAAGCCAAAACAGTTAAGGTCCCAAATAAAAAAGTTTCAAAAGTCGTGAAAGCAGCAAAACCAAAAGCAGTTAAACCAAAAGCAGCAAAACCAAAAG